>JAFGRF010000081.1 GCA_016935295.1 Caldifarciminota bacterium
AGGAACGGATAATTCAGAAGTCAGAATCCAGAGACCAGAAACTAGAATTGCCGGATGATGAAAACCGCCAAGGACGCCAAGAGCGCCAAGGCGTCAGGAACCGATAGGCCGAAAGCCTGAACGACCGGATGTCCAGCAACGTGGCAATGACGGAGTCCGCGCTGTCCGACAGGGGCCGCCGAGGCCAATGACGAATCAAGCCCGAATGCAGAAGTGACCAAACGCCGCGCGACCGGTCGATCTGCTCGAACTGCTTGCGTCACTTTGTGCCTTTGTGCCCTGGTGGCTGGTTCCGCTCTAGCGCAGACCGGCGCGGTGAACGGCTTCGTGCGAGATGCGAGCGACGGCGAGCCGCTGGCGTACTGCAACGTCTACATCGACGGCACAGAGTACGGTTCGGCCACCAACGACAAGGGGTATTTCTACATCGGCCATGTGCCGCCGGGAGAGTACGAGGTGGTCGCGTCGTACGTGGGCTACAAGACCCAGCGGCGGGTCGTAGTTGTCGGACCGAACCAGACGGCAAACGCGAACCTTGAGCTGTCCGCCGGGTCGATTGAATTGAAGGAAGTGAAGGTGACCGCTGACCGGGCGCGGTTCGAGCGCGAGGTCGAAGTTTCTGCGGTCAGACTGGAGACGAAGCAGCTCCAGTTCATCCCGAAGGTGGGTGGCGAGGTGGATTTGTTCCGGACGATTCAACTGCTGCCCGGCGTGATATCGACCTCGGATTTCTCCAATCGGCTGTATATCCGGGGCGGGAGCCCGGACCAGAATCTGATCCTCCTCGACGGCATCACGGTGTACAACCCGTCGCACCTGTTCGGGCTCTTCTCGCCGTTCATCGCCGATGCGGTGTCGGACGTGACGCTGCTTGCCGGCGGATTCCCGGCCAAGTACGGCAGTCGGCTCAGTTCGGTACTGGACGTGACGACCAAAGAAGGGAATTCCAAACATCTCACCGGCAACGGGTCGGCCTCGTTGATTGCCGCGCAGGGGCTGGTGGAAGGGCCGATCCCAAGGCCAAAGTCCGAAGGACGAAGGACGAAGGACGAATCAATCGGAAAGGACGAAGGACAACGGACAGACGAGTCAGCGACGGTTGCTGACAGCACTGCGGTGGGCTTCAAACCGTCCGGTTCCTTTCTGGTTGCGGGCAGGCGGACTTATCTGCCGGACGTGCTGTTGGGCGCGTTCGGTGTGGACGGGCTGGGATACTACTTCTACGACCTGATGGGCAAGGCCAATTACGAGCCGTGGAAGGACTCGCGTTTCACTCTCACCGGGCTCGCGGCCGAGGACGTGCTCGACTTCTGGGACCCCGAGAACGCCGACGGCCTGAAGGCCAGGCTGTCGTGGGGCAATCGCGGAGTCTCCGTGCGCTGGAATCGGGTGTTCACGCCCATCCTCTACGGCGAGGTAGTGACGGCGTGGAGCAGCTTCTTCACGAATTTCAAAGTGAACTTCGGTACGCCCGATACAGTGGAGATGGCGGCCGACCTCACCGACTGCACGCTCAAGGCCGACCTGACCTGGTACGCGGCCGACCGGTTGACATCGGACTTCGGGTGCGAGGTTCGCTACGCGACGAGCCGGATGAGCTTTTTCTTCGACACTACCGGTTTCGAGCGGGCCGCCACGTTCTGGCCGCTGGCGCTGCATGCGGACGGCAAGTGGGAGCTGGTCGCGGGCAGGCTGTTTCTGAAACCCGGCCTGCGGGTGAGCTGCTATGTGCAGAGCCAGACTGATACAGGCCGCGCCGATACTACGGCCGAGCCCAACAAGGGCTGGCGTTTCGCGCCCGAACCGCGTTTTGGCCTCAAATACCTGCCGGGCAAGAACACCGCCCTGAACCTCGCCCTCGGCAGATTCACCCAGCCGCTGGTGACATTGAATTCGACCGATGCCGTCTTTTCGATATACGACGTCTGGCTGCCGGTACCGGTTTCGCGCGCCCTGCCCGATGCCTATCACTGCATCGCCGGCGCCGAGCAGTGGTTCGGACGCGACATCGTTGTGTCGCTTGAGGGCTACTACAAAAACTACGACAACCTGCTCGAAACCCGGTATGGTCAGTTCTTCACCCAGCCCGATTCGCTGCTTGATGCCTGGGGCTTCTCCTACGGCGCGGACCTGATGATACGCAGGACCGAGGGTTGGGTGAACGGCTGGATTTCCTATTCCTATATGTGGACGCGGCGCAGCATCGGCGACGAGGCCTATCATCCGCACTATGACCGCCGGCACAACGCCAATCTGGTTCTGAACTTCCCCAAGGTGTACTGGGGCGTGGACGTTGCGGCCAAATGGACGCTGGGTACCGGGCTGCCGTACTCGGGCAGCATCGGCTACTACCCCATGTATCAGTACCGACCGGTCGACCCGAACTGGTGGAGACGTCCCGACTGGGAATTCATCAACGGGCCGCGCGATGCGTTCCGGTATCCGGTTTATCATCGTCTGGATGCGGGAGCGACCAAGACGTGGCAGAAGCCGTGGGGCGAGATATCAGCGTTTCTTGACATCGCGAACCTTTACAACGCACAGAACGTCCTGCTCTACTACTGGGAGATCGGGAAGGACGGATTGCCGGTTCGGCGCAGCGTGGGAATGATACCGATCCTGCCGACGGTCGGAGTGAAGGTGAGGTTCTAGATGGGACGGACGCGGTCTAGTGGTCTAGCGGTCAAGTGGTCGAGTGACAGGGCGTCGGGATTCCACACTGGACCACTGGGCCACCTGATTACTGGATCACTCTGCCTGGTGTTGCTGCTCGCAGCCTGCGAGGTGACGCCGTCGGAGCAGTTCACGCCTCAACTTACTGTGCACGGGCTGGTGCTGGCCGGTTCGGATCCGGTGCAGGCTAACGTCAACCGGAGCTACGCGATTGATGAGCCGTTCGACTCGGTCTTCCCGGACGTCAACGGCGTAGTGTGGCGAGGCCGTGATACATGGCCGCTGGTCCATGGGTACCGTGACATCTACGTGACGTCGGAGCCTCACCCTCGGCCCGCGCCCGGCGACTCGTTTGGCCTTCGCATCGCCAAGGATGGGTTCGACACGGTCTACGGCCAGACGGTAGTGCCGGACTCATTCCGCATTCTATTCCCGCGCGAAGGCGACACGGTCACGATAAGCGACTCCATGGTCTGGACCCGGAGCCGCAATTGCGCCGGCTACTACATGTCAATCCGGGCTATTGAGCGGAACGACACATTCTACTACACGGCGGCGGCTGCCAACGACACGAGCGGCAACAACTTCGACTCGCTCGTCTACAGGCTCCGGCAGATGGTGTTCCTCTATCTCTACGAGCCGGGGATCCATACGCTGCGGGTCTACGCGCTTGATACGAACTACTTCGACTGGGTGAGGGCCGGCGGGTTCGGTGGAGGGACGGACACGGCGACACGACTCTCCGGAGGCCTTGGCGTGTTCGGTTCGGGCGTCGGTGAATCGGTAGATGTCTACGTCAGGGTGGACACGGCGGTACAGACGACCGACCAAGGTCAGAAGTCAGCAGGCAGAATGCAGAAGTCGGAAGTGCCGGATTGCCGAATGCCGAACCGACAAGTTCTCGACGCTTGTAGTCTGCGGGTCGTACCTGCTGTCCGACGGGACTAGGCGCCTTCAGCGGCTCGCCTCTCTCCCCGAGCGGGCCATTCTGCAACTTCTGCCAGCAAGCTCTCTCGCTCAATCGGCTTCTGGATGAACGCATCGGCTCCGGCCTCAAGCGCGGCGTGTGCGGCATCCTCGCTCACGTGCCCGGAGATGGCGAGGATCGGGGCACTGAAGAGCCTGCTGCGCATGAACGTCGAGCAGACGGTGAGGCCGTTTTTCCCCGGCATCAGAACGTCGCAGATGACCAGTTCCGGCCGGTCCTCGCGTGCTGCTTTGAGCGCGGATACGCTATCGGCGACTGCCGTCACCCGGTAGCCGCCCGATTCCAGGATCTTCTGCAGCAGTACCCGGACCGGCGCCTCGTCGTCGACCACCAGGATGTGTTTCACTGTTGCCACTCTAGACCATTGCCGGCCGGAAGTCAAATGCTCGGTTCCCGCAATCCGGAAGTTCGGGGTGTGTGTGGAGACCGGGTGACTCGCGGAAAGGAAACCGACTCCGTTCAGCCCGGCGCGTTCACCAGCGGGGCGTCCTGCCGGAGCGGAATGCGGAAGCGGAACTCGGCCCATTTGCCCGGTTCCGAGTCGGCCGTAATCTCCCCTCCGTGTCGGATGACTATCTGGCGGGAGATGTAAAGGCCCAGCCCGGAGCCGGTGACTCCTTTGTGTTCGGGATGGTGGAGGCGCTGGAACCGGGCGAAGAGCTTCTGCTTTTCCTTGTGCGTGAACCCGACGCCCTCGTTTCGAACCGAGAAGAACGCCCAGTACTGGCGGATGCGCTCGCCCGAGTCATCGTAGTCGGAGAAACTCCGCCGCACCAGGCGAACCACAATTTTAGTATCCTCTCGACCGTACCGGACGGCGTTGCCGAGCAGGTTGCTGAAGACGACCTTGAGGAGCGTGGCGTCGCAGGGCGCGACCAGATACTCAAGGTCGGTTTCAATCGTCATGCCCCGGGCTTTGGCGGCGGGCGTTTGGATGTCTACCATCGGCCGGATGACCTCCTCGACGAGGTCGACCGCCGGGCCCGGGTGATACCTGAGTTCCCCGGTTTCGATCTGAGACAGGTCCAGGTAGTCCCGCACTACGTTCATCAGGTAGTTGGAGTTGGCGATCATCCGCTGGACTTTCTCGGATTGCTGCGGCGTCAGCTCGCCGAGGTAGCCCTCGGTGAGGGTCGTGCCGATCGTGGCGATTGAGGCCAGCGGTGCCTTGAGTTCGTGGGCGACGAAGTATAGTATCTGGGCGTAGTTGCGCTTGGCCTGGGCGAGGTCGTCGAGGTATTTCACTTTCTCAACCGCGAGCGAGAGCGAGTCCGCGACGGCAAGGAACGTGTCGATGTGGCTGGGCTGGTAGGTGTCGGGTTGGTGCGAACTGAAGAAGAGCAGACCGATGGCACGGTCGCCCGCCCGCAGCGGGCAGGTGAGGTTGGACATCACGCCGTCCTTGAGGATGTCCTGCGTGGCCCGGGAGTCGGGGTGCTCGGCGAGGTGCTGCTTGAGGTTGTTGATGATGCGGGGTCGACCGGTGCGGAGGATAGGCTCGAGCGACGAGCCCTTGAGTTCGGCCCAGTACCCTTTGTCGACCCGCTTCACCTCGG
>JAFGRF010000082.1 GCA_016935295.1 Caldifarciminota bacterium
GTGGAACGCGATCAGACGCCAAAGCGCAAGCGCGGCCAGTTCCCAGAGGGCGAAGATGACGAGCAGATTGCGGGCATAGACCACTCCGAGCGCACAGCCGATGAGTATGAGCACGAATACGAAGTACTCTGCTACGGGGCCATCCGCCGGCCGGATCTTGGCCAGGGAGTAGAGCAACGTTGCCAGGCCGACCAGACCCAGCACCAGGGCGAAGAACAACTCCAGACTTCCACCGCTGAACTGGAGCCAGTTCACGTCGAGGTTCATGCTAGAATCGCTCCCGGATCCGCTCGGTCTTCTGCCACGAGAGCCGCAGCAGGTCCTTGCCGGACAACTTCATCTTTCCGTCCTCAAACGCGGCCATTCGTTCCGTGCAACAATAGCAGGGGTCGACTGCTGCCAGTGTCAGCGCGGCGTCCGCTATCGAGCCACCCTTCACTGCAACTACGTTGGAGGCAATGTTCATGAAGCTGGGTGCCCGGACCTTGTGCCGCAACGGCCGGTTGGTTCCGTCCGAGCGGATGTAGTGGAACACCTCTCCCCGCGGTGCCTCTGTCCGGCCGATGCCCTCACCCGGCGGGACCTCGTCGACGCGCGTCTCGATCGGGCCCTCTGGCAGGTCTTTGAGGCAGGCGCGGATGATCTTCGTCGACTCCATCATTTCGAACAGGCGCGCCTTGGTCTTAGCGAGGACGTCGCCCTCGTTAAAAACGATGACGTCCCAGGGAACTCGGTCATACGCGCAGTGCGGGTCATCCCGGCGGACGTCAATATCGACGCCCGAGGGCCGCGCGGTCGGGCCGGTGACGGAGTAGGCAATTGCCTGCTCGCGCGTCAGCACGCCCACCCCTTCGAGTCGCGACCGAATCACCGGGTCGTCGAGCACCGCCTTGGTCAGCATCATCACCTTCTTGTCGACCACGTCCATAACGGCGAGAATCTGCGGGATCTGCTCAGTCTTAATGTCACGCCTCACGCCGCCCGGCTTGTTCATGGCATAGTGGTTTCGGTTGCCGGTAATCATCTCGAACAGCTCCAGGACATGCTCGCGGTACCGCCACGCCCACATCCAGACCGTGTTGTAACCGATGAAGTGTCCGGCCAGGCCCAGCCAAAGCAGGTGCGAGTGAATCCTCTCCAGTTCCTGCACGACGGACCTGATGTAGTCGGCCCGCGGCGGCGGCTTGATGCCGGCACAGTCTTCAATCGCAAGCACGCACGCCAGCGGGTGCGAATTGGAGCAGATGCCGCAGATACGCTCGACCAGAAACGGCACCTGGTCGTACGTGAGCTCGGGTGAGACAAACTCGTGGCCGCGGTGGTTGTAGCCAATGTTTATCTCCAAGTCGACCACGGTCTCCCCTTCGACGATGAGCTTGAAGAACTCCGGTTCTTCCTGTAGCGGGTGATACGGCCCAATCGGTACGATTCGCCTACCGCTCATGTGCGTCTGACCTCCGCTCATAGTCACGTCGCAGCGGGAATTTGTTCTTGTCCCAATCGGCATCCGATGTGAGCAGCGGTATCAGGTTCGGATGCCCCGGGAATTCTATCCCGAGGAGTTCGTGCATTTCACGTTCAATCCAGTCGGCCGCTGGGAACCACGGAGCCTGGGATTCAATCTGCGGGTCGTCCTTGGGCGCCAGTACCTTCAACGTGTAAATCGTGCCGGATCTGTCCTCGGAGAAGTGGTACAGCACCTCAAACCCGTCGCGCGTATCGACCCCGGTGCATATTGCCAGCCTCATGCCGCACTCACGGTGGAGCAGCTTGGCCGCCTCGGTCAGCCGCTCCCTCGGAATCCTGATGTAGAGCCGACACGGGTTGTGCTCGTAGACCTCTGCGTCCGGGACCAGGCTCTTCAGCCGGGCTTCGGCATCTCTCATAGCTTGGCCAGCGCTTTCACCACCCCGAGGATCATTGTTTCGGGCTTGGGCGGACAGCCGGGAATATAGGCGTGCACCGGCATGTACTTGTCGTACGGGCCGACCACGTTGTAGGAGTTGCGGAAAATCTGCTTGCCACAGGCGCAGGTGCCGACGCCGATGACGAGACACGGCTTCGGCGTCTGTTCGTAGACTTCGAGCACCCGGGGCAAAGACTTGCGATTCAGCACACCCGTTACCAACAAGGCGTCAGCATGGCGCGGCGAACCCACCAGCACGACACCGAACCGTTCAACGTCATACCGCGGAGTCAGCAACTCCAGAATCTCGATGTCGCAGTTGTTGCAGGGTGCCGCGGCCAGATGGTACACCCATGGCGACTTCTTCAGGCCCCAGATACGCGGGTCTTTCATAGCTGTGCGAACGCCAGTATCACCGCCACGATGCCGAGCGCACCCAGTATGAACCAGAAGAAACGGAGCGCATGGTCGATCTTGAATCGCGGATTGGTGTTCTTGATGAGGATGACCAGGACGACGACGGCAAGGAGCTTCAGTACAACCCACCAGTTCGTCAGCCCGCCCCAGAATACCGTGACCAGGAAGCACGGCAGCAGGAAGAGCATCATCGCCTTGGTCAGACGGAACATGGCCAATGGCGCGCCCGAGTACTCGATGAGCACGCCGGACATGATTTCCTGCTCGGCTTCGGCCATGTCGAACGGAGGATACCCGAGTTTAGCCTGAATGCAAATCAGCACGATGATGGCGGCGATGGCTCCGGACCAGGACGCGAGAAAGGGCCCGGCCGCCTGCTGGAACATGACCAGGTCGCCGAGCCGTATCTTGCCGCCAGTGAGGATCACCGGCACGCTCAGCGCCAGCAGGAACGGAAGTTCATATCCCAGATAAAGTGTCATCTCGCGAGAAGCGCCCACCGCCGACAGCGGGTTGCGCGAAGCCGAGGCGCCGATGATCGTCGCCAGTGGCGGCAGAGCGAACAGGTACACCAGCACGATCATGTCTCCGACAAACGAGTCGCCTGGAAAGAAGTTCACGTAGAACAGCAGCACGGCCGTGATGCACATGGCAGTGAAGCCAATCAAAGGTGCAATCAGGAACGTGACCTTGGATGCGCCGGCGGGCACGACCGTCTGCTTGAGCAAGAGCTTCAGCATGTCGGCAAAGGGCTGATAGACCGGCGGTCCTTTGCGCCACTGCACCCGGGCCGACACGAAACGGTCCACCCACGTGAGCAGCAATCCGACCCCGGCAGTGAATATGACTCCGGGGAAGACCACGAAAGCGAACGCCAACTGCCAGCCGGTCAGGGTCACTGGACCCGCCTTCCGTGGACTGACCTGACCGCAAATCCTACACCGGCCTTCTTCTCCGGCATCCTGTCATCCTCGGTGAACTGCAGGGCGCCGGTCGGGCAGGTCTGGACGCAGCGCGGTCCCTCCGGCCGGTCGCTGCAGAGCGTGCACTTCTGGGACATGTGCCTCATGAGCAGCGGCGGAATGACACCGAACGGACAGGCCAGCGCGCAGGAACGACACCCGACGCAATGGAAGTCGGACTTGCGGACCACACCGGTGTCAGGGTCTTTGACAATCACCTGGAAAGGACATGCGGCCGCGCAGAGCGGGTCCTCGCAGTGCCGGCACCCCTGAGGCAGAAGCGCGTCAGTTGTGACCTCGCCATGGCGGATCCGGGCTTCGCCCTTGAACCGGCTGCGGCAGGCCGCCTCGCAGGAACGGCAGCCGATGCAGTAGTCAGGTCTCAGGACAATGCGTTTCATACCCACACCGTGAGATTCTCGCTGGCGGCCACGGGCGCGCGCGCCGTCTTCTCAACGGAAACCGGTGCCGGTGCAACCGTGACTTCTCCGGTTAGCTCGTCTGCAGCCAGCGGAAACAGACAGCGGTTCGCATGGACATTTGTGCCGATCATGAGGACCCCGGTCGGAACTGCGTCGGCCAGGTGAACTCGGAACTCACGTTCGGCAGTCGGGCTCTTGATCATCAGGTAGCTGTGTGCGGACGCGCCCAGCCGCGCCGCATCCGCCCGGTTAACGGAGACTTCGTCCTCCGGGTCATGAAATCCCCGCAGGCCAATGGCCTTCTTCTCCCCGATAAGAAGCCACTCTCCGGTCGCAGGCGGGATACCGGCAGCGCGGGCTGCCATTGCCAGTACGTCGTCAACGCCGGACGGCTTGACCACCGTCTCGGGCTTCTCGGCTGCGCGTCCGAACCACTCGACCATCTGGCCGAACTGCCTCGTGCCGCTGAGTGGCGCGGCGAGCGGCGACCGCTCAACCTCACCCCAGTATGACCGTCCGACCGAAGCTCGTTCGAGCTCGGCCGTCATCGGCAGAACCAGTCCACGCACCGGCGGGTCGGGGGAGAAAATGGAAGTGGCAATGAGATGCTCAACCTTGGCAGTTTCCGGGAGCAGTTCTGCGTAGCTGAAAGGGAAGAGCCCGCCGGTCCAGAAGAGCAGCTTGATGCGACCCTCCGCCATGGCTCGGCGCAGGTCTGCAAAGCGCGTCGGGCCGAACGGCAGCCCCGTCTCCCGGAAACCGGTGAACGGCTTGGCGGCTACCTTGGCCACGAACTGGCTGGCAAGGCTGTGCAGACTCGGATGGACTACCCTTCCGGTGTGCATCGCGCTGGCGACAAAGCCCGGCACCGCGGGCCCGAGCATATCTGCTGCCGCCTCAAGTTGTTGCCGCTTCACGCCTGCAAGCTCGGTGTACCGGTCAACATCAACGCCGTGCGCCGCGCCAGGATCGATCAACGCGGCAAGCGCCATGAGCGCAAGCGGCTCGGTTCCGGGCCTGACCTGGAGAAAGAAGTGTGCGAACCCGGCCTGTCGCGTCTTCACCGAATCCACGACGATCACGCGGTTCTTCCTGTCACTGTATCTGGCGTCGAGCATCCGCCAGCTTGCCACCGGCGACGTGTTGAAGACATCCCCGACCAGCAGCATGGACTTGGCCGCCTCAATATCCGCAAGCGTGGCGTCACGTACGCCTTCCAGGCGAGCGTTGAACCAGTTCTCAGGCTCGATGTGCCCACACGCGAGGTTGGGTGTACCCAGTTCCTCGGCCAGTCCATGCAGACGCCGGACCTCGTCTGCGGCGCGTCCCCGGCTGTAGACAATGGCGATCTCCTCGGGCTTCACCTCGGACCGCCACGCGCGAACCAGCGCCTCGGCCTCGGCCCAGGTCGAATCCCGGCCGTCGAGCAGGGGCCGGCACAGCCGTTCACGGTGGTCGATCACGATGTTCGCGCTGTTCCCGCGCGGGCAGAGCCTGCCTTTGTTCACCTCGGCGTCGGCGAAGTAGTGCATCTGGTGCACTACTCCGTTGAACTCGACGCCTGAGGTGCAGCCGTTGAGGCAGAACGGGCAGGTCGTGCGCGTGGGCTGCGTCATACGAATGGGTTCTCGATGTCCTTGATCTGATCCCAGGTCAGAACCGGACCGTCCTTGCAGGTCAAATAAGGTCCCAGTCGGCAGTGCCGGCACTGGCCCACTCCGCAGGACATGTTCGTCTCCATAGAAAGGTAGATGTTGCTGCCCTGGAACCCGGCATCGAGCAGCTTCTGGTTCACGAACTTCATCATGATCGGCGGCCCGCACACAACGGCGATGCTCGACTTCTCGTCGCAGGGGATGTCATCCATCAAGCAGGTAACGACGCCCACCTTCTTCATCCACCGCTCGTCACTGACGTCAACCGACAGGTCGATATCGACCTTGGGTATCTTCTGCCATTCCGGCAGCAGGTGCTTGTAGACGATGTCGTCCGGGGTCCGGGCGCCGTAGCGCAGGAAGATGCGCCGGTACTTGTCGATTTCGTGTACCAGCGCGAGGAAAAGAGCCCGGAGCGGGGCAAGACCCACACCGCCGCCGACGATGTAGATGTCCTTGCCCTCGAACTTCTCGAGCGGGTAGCGCTGCCCGAACGGACCCCGAGCACCGACCCTGTCTCCCGCCTCCAAGTCAAACAGCGCGCTGGTGGCCCTGCCGACCTTCATAATCGTCATGTCAAACGTATCCCGCTTGAAGTGCGACGATGACGGCGTGAACGGGGCCTCGCCATGCCCGGGCACGGTCAGCTCGACGAACTGCCCGGCAAGGAAGGGTATCTCGCGCTCCGGCTTGAGCTTGAACGTACGGATGTTCGGCGTTTCGTCATGGGTCTCGATAATCGTCGCCGGGATCGGCTGGTACGGGTTGCTCACAGCTCGCCGAGCACCTTTCTGATGTCAATCTTGCCCATGCAGGACTTCAAGCAGCGCCCGCAGCCGGTGCAGGCATACATGCCGTGGTCCGTCTTGAAGGCGGAGAACTTGCAGGAGAATCGATTCGCGAAGCGCTTCACGAACTCGGCCCGCGGGTTCGCACCGCCTCCGACTCGTGCATACGCCGCTTCGTAGCACGCGTCCCAGGCGCGGGTGCGGTCCACGCCGGCGTCCCTGGCCTGGTCATAAAGAAGGAAGCAATAGCAGGTCGGGCAGCCCATCAAACAGCCGAAGCACTCGACGCAGGTCTCGGCATGTTTGTTCCAGAAGGCCGTGTCACTCAGCTTCGCGGCCACTGCCCCGGCCAGGTCCGGGTTCCAGGGCTTCGTGTTGGTCATGTTCAGGGTAACGAGCGCCGTATGCCGTTGCTCATCGCGTCTGGCGAGCTCCGATGAACCCTCCCGTAGCTCCGTGAACAGCTCGGACGCGAGATCTACCAGTCCCTTGCCTGATTCGGTCACGCCCAGCACCCAGTTGCCGTCGACGACTGAGAGCACGGCGTCACCAGCTTCCATGGCGTAGGGTGTCAGTCCCAGCAGGTTGCAGAAGCAGCTCTGCTCCGGCTCCGGACAATCGGCCACGACGAGCAGCGTGTTCTTCCGCTGCGCCAGATAGAATGGGTCCTTGAACTCACCCTCACCCAGTATCTTGTCATGCACTTTCAGGGCAGCGATGTCGCAACTCTTGATGCCGAGCAGCACTCGCGGCTTCGACACCTCGGGCGTAAACGGTTCCGGGAACGAGGCCACCTGCCGGCGCGGCTGGAACATGAAAGACTTCACCGGCTCCGAGGCTCGAATCCGCCTCTGGGCCGGTGTGATTGCATCTGGCTCTTTCTCCAGGTCCCTGGGTTCGAGAAGATGCCAGTGGACTTGCTTCTCGACTTCGATGGGCACGTAGACCGCATACTTCGCCAGTAACTTCGACAGCCACTGACTGATGTTCGACTTTGGCAGAACGTATTCGCCCAAGGAACGTAAATTAGCGAAGCACAATCGTGAGTCAAGGAAAACCTTGCGCAATCCGCCGCAAATGCCTCGCTTGACTATCGCCTGTCGGCAATGACAATCTGGTCGTGCCCCGGCATTCCAGTCCAAGACCTCGGTGGATGGCGGCAGACGACCGGCTCCTCAGCGACCCGCTGGCCGTCCTTGAAGACGACTGCCTCTCCCTGTTGGTGGTGCGCCACGGTACGGAGCTGTATCGCTCCTTCCACGACGGCGTCCGGCCGCTGCTCGAGCTGACCGCATGGTTTCCAGGCGGGCTGGACGATGCCACGGCGGTGGACCGGGTCGTGGGTGCATGTGCGGCGCGCATCTTCGAGCACCTACGCGTGGCCCATGTGGTGGGCATCACGGGGTCGATACCGGCCGAGCGCATACTCCA
>JAFGRF010000083.1 GCA_016935295.1 Caldifarciminota bacterium
AAGGCCGGATTCTCGTTCTCTCCGGCGGCACCGGGAATCCCTTCTTTTCAACCGATTCGGCCGCAGCACTCCGGGCGGCGGAACTCGGCATGGATGGACTGCTCAAAGGCACGCGTGTGCCCGGCGTCTTCTCCGCGGATCCGGAGAAGGACCCCAAGGCGAAGTTCTATTCCAGACTTACCTACCAGCAGGCGCTGGTTGAACGCCTCGCAGTGATGGACCTGACCGCCTTCGCCCTCTGCATGGAACGAAGAATGCCCATAGTGGTGTTTGACATCACCCGGCCGAGGGCTATCCTAGACATCATGAAGGGCAAACTAATCGGGAGTCTTGTATGCTAGACACAGTCTACTCCGAATACCGTCAGAAGATGACCAAGACAATCGAGGTGCTCGAAACCGAGTTCGCCCGCATCCGCACGGCGCGCGCCAACCCGGCCATCCTCGACGGTGTCAAGGTCGACTACTATGGCCAGCCCACGCCCCTGAAGCAAGTGGCGAGCATCTCGGTGCCCGAACCGCGCCAGCTTGTTGTGCAGCCGTGGGACCGTTCGGTTCTCTCCGAAATCGAGAAGGCGCTGCAGAAGGCCGAGCTCGGGCTCACGCCCAAAGTCGAGGCCAATCTCATCCGGCTGCCGATACCGGCACTGACCGAAGAGCGCCGCCGCGAGCTGGCAAAGCTCTGCGGCAAACTGACCGAGGACTCGCGGGTGGCGGTCCGCAACCTTCGCCGCGAGGCAAACGACGCAGTCAGGAAGCTCGAGAAAGAGAAGAAAATCACCGAAGACGACTCCAAGACCGGCACCAAGAAGGTTCAGGAGATGACCGACGAGTTCATCAAGAAGCTCGACGAGCTCCTGAAGCACAAAGAAGCCGAAATCATGGAGAAGTGATCGTCAACGCATGACGCTTGACGCCAAACGCATGACGCCGGGTTCAGGCGTCTGGCGTCGTGCGTAGAGCGTAGCGCGTTGAACAAGATCCCCCGCCACATTGCCGTCATCATGGACGGCAACGGCCGCTGGGCCAGACAGAAGGGCCTGCCTCGCGCCATCGGCCACCAGGAAGGCGTCAAGTCGCTGCACGAAGCAGTCGAAACGCTCGACGACGTCGGAGTGAAGTATCTGACCGCCTACACCTTCTCCACCGAAAACTGGTTCAGACCCAAGCACGAGGTCGAGCTGCTCATGAAGCTGATGGCCCGGACCATGGACGACGAACGGCCGGGCCTCATCAAGAACAACATCCGGGTCCGAGCCATCGGCCGCATCTCGGACCTGCCCCAGAGCCTTCAGGACACCCTCTCCCGCCTCGTTGCTGACACCGCGAAGAACACCGGTCTCACCCTTTGCCTGGCTCTGAGCTACGGCGGCCGAACCGAGATCATTGATGCCTGCTTCCGAGCTGTCAAAGAAGGAAAGGCACCGCAGACCGAGGCCGAATTCGGGGCACTGCTCTACGACCCCTCTCTGCCTGACCCGGATCTGCTCATCCGTACCGGTGGCGACCAGCGCATCTCCAACTACCTGCTCTGGCAGATGGCCTACACCGAGCTCTACTTCGCCGAGACGCTCTGGCCCGACTTCCGCAAGAAACAACTGCTGGCCGCTATAGAGGACTATGCCCAGCGACAGCGCCGCTTCGGCCGCATCGAAGAAGACTAGGAAAATGGGGACTGTACCGCGCCGAGTCCGACGCAGGCGCTCCGAGGGACTGTCCCCATTTTCACGGGAGTGACACTCCCATGAACAGCTGGCTGCGCCGCGTCCTGTACGGTACCGGCCTCGGGCTCGTCATCTTCGCGTCCCTGTTCGCCGACCGCTGGGTCATTGCTGTCATCACCGCAGGCTGGGTCGTGCTTGCTACACTCGAGTTCCTCCAGCTCTTGTCCAAAGCCGAAATCAGACTCAACCGCTGGCTGCTGTCCATCCTGAGTGTGACAATCGTGGCCGCGGCCTACTTCAACCTGCTGCCCGGTTTCCTTACGGTACCGATTGCCGCCGTCCTGCTCGCGGCAGTCGCGATGCAGGAGACCAAGCCGCGCGTGCCGGTCTACGGCGTGTTCTCCCTTGTCTACCTCGGCTTCCTGCCTGCCCACCTGGTGCTGCTCAAGAACCTGTCGGTCGACCGCTCCTGGTCGCCGTGGCTCGTCTTCTTCCCGCTCGCCCTGACCTGGCTCAACGACACGGCCGGACTCGTGTTCGGCAAGCTCCTGGGCCGGCACAAGCTGGCCCCGACCCTCAGCCCGAACAAGACCATCGAAGGCTACGTCGCCGGACTCGTTTTCTCTGCCGTACTGGGTGCCGCCTACCTTCACTTCGTCCAGCCTTTTACGAACAAGCCCCTCTGGTGGTTGGCCGTGGTGGGCATAGGACTCGGCACAGTGGCGCAAGCCGGCGACCTGTTCGAATCCATGTTCAAACGAGCAGCCGGAGTCAAAGACACGTCATCCGCACTCGCCGACCACGGCGGCTTCCTCGACCGCGTCGACAGCCTCCTCTTCACCATACCCGCCTTCTACTATCTTGCCCTGTACCTCTAGGAAAATGGTGAATAGTGAATTGAGAATGACGAAATCGGAGTCCCCCCTTTTCTTTTCACCATTCACCATTCACCATTTCCTCCCATGCGCCTGACCGACCCCATAATCCGCGAAGGCCCTCAACTTCACGTCGAATACGTGGCATTCGACTCCTTCGGGGTCAAGTCCATGTGCGTCCGGGTCGAGACCCCCGACATCACGGTAACCATCGACCCGGGCGTGGCTGCCGAAGCCAACTCCTTTCCCCTTCCGGTCGAAAAGCGCCGCGCCCTGCTGCACCACTACCAGGAAGCCGTACACGAATCCTGTGCCCGGTCACAGGCTGTGGTCATTTCGCACTACCATCTCGACCATCTCCAACCCTCGCGTGCCGTCGACCTGTACGGCGGCAAGACGATTCTGGCCCGTGACCCCGCCGTGATGTCCGCGAAGCAGGCCGAGACGGCCACCCGGTTCTTCAAGACCATTGACGGCCTGCCCAAAGACAAGCTGTGGGCTGATGGCCGCAAGTTCAAGTTCAAGAAAGCGGCACTTGAGTTCTCCCCTGCTGTCTGGCACGGGACCCGCGACGCCGAACCCGGCACTGTAGTAATGACCTCAGTCAGTTGGGGGAAAGAGAAGGTGCTGGTCACGTCCGATGTCGGCGGGCCGCTCGAAACCTCCACGACCGACGCCATCTATTCCGCCAAGGCGCAGACCGTGATTGTCGACGGCTATCCCACGTACCACCTCGGCCAGTTGGCCTCGGCGACCCCTGTCCGACAGCATGCGACCGACTACGACCTCGTCCGCAGCATCGTGAACCTGTGCCGTATTCTCGCCGCGCCCGGCCTGAAGACGCTCGTCGCCGACCATCACCTCTGCCGCGACTACCGCTACCCGGCCTTCTTCAAGCTCGTCTACGACAAGGCAAAACAGCTCAAGAAGCAGTTCGGAACCGCCGCTGAAATACTGGGCAAGACCAGCGCGGTCCTGGAGGGATACCAGAACTACGGCCCGACCCGCTGGCACAAGTGGTTTCCGCTCGAAGCCAGGGATGCCCGGGCCGTGCTCGAGCGCGCGGTCGCCGAGGGCAGGCTGGACAAAGAGTGGACCGCGCTCTTCGACCGGTGGGTTGCATGAGCGCAGCTCCTTGGACTGCAGCAGCAAGGCTGCCGCTTTTCGTAACTTCCGCCCATCGTGTCCCAGGCTCTACGTTGACTGCGGCAGCAAGGCTGCCGCTTCACGGAAAAGCGGGAGCTACGCTCCCGCACTCCAAAAATCAACCGAAAGGTGCAGACAATGAACCGGACCCTTAAGAGACTCGCACTCGCGGTACTGCTGCTCGCGGCAGTCGCGACGCTGCAGTGTTTCAGTACCAAGACAATAGGCCGGCCGGCCCTGCCCAAGCCCGACTTCGTCGTGGCCCAGGACGGTTCGACCGACTACGAAACGATCGGCGATGCGCTCGATGAGGCCAAGGTGGGGGCGGTCATCCTCGTCAAGCCGGGCGTGTACGAAGAGACCATTGAGATAGAAGCAGATGAAGGCCCCTTCACCATTGTCGGCGAAGACCCGGCCACAACCATCCTCGACGCCGACGGGGAATATGCGGGGATCACCCTCAAGAGGTCGGGCAACCACATCTCCGGCCTGACCGTCAAGGGCGGTGAGTCCCACGGCTTCTACATACCGGGCGGAAGACAGAAGATCGACTACTGCCTTGTCACCGGCAACGGCGACCGTGGCATATATATCAGCACGATGTCCGGCGGCGGAAGCGCGGACATCGACCATTGCACCATCGCCGACAACGACGTTTCCTCCATCTACTGTGCGAACCGGGTGGACAAGACCACCATCAGCAACTCGATTCTCACCAGCGACAGCCGCAACCTCGCCTGGGACGGCGACGGTCTGAACCTGGTAGTGAACTTCTCCTGCCTGCAGAGCTCCACCGCAGGGTCGGATGTCGCCGTGTCCGGCTCGAACAACATCCGCAAAGACCCCAAGTACAGAAGCCCCGAGAACGGCGACTACCGGCTCAAGTCCGGTTCGCCCTGCGTGAAGACCGCGTCCGACGGCTCCAACATGGGCTGCTTCTAGCCGCGCGGCTTTGGATTGCGGGAGCGCAGCTCCCGCTTTTCTTTCCGGCAGGTTCGCATGGGCACATGGCAGGGACATGACCGAGTTGTCTGACAATTCGGATCGTGTCCCAAGCCGGACCCGCAATTGCGGCAGCGAAAGCTGCCGCTTCTCTTCCGTTACGTTCCGCAAGGCGCATACCTGTACCGACAACGAGCGAACGAAGTGGGCCATTTGCGACCTCGCCTTGGGGGCGCGATTGAGTCGGTCATTGTACCTCACATTGTTCGTCACAAAGTACCGGCAAACGTATCGTCAACTGGACAGCAAACTGCGTCGCGCACTGCGTCGTCAACTGAATCCTGCACTGAATCTCAAACTGCATGAGCCA
>JAFGRF010000084.1 GCA_016935295.1 Caldifarciminota bacterium
CGTGTCACTCCCGACCTCGACACCCTGAACACGTTTTACATCTGCAACCCGACCGAGGACACATTCATCGAGTCCGACCCGGCGGTAACCTATACCGGCGAAAACTACCTGGTCGTCTGGTCGGACGAGAAGTACGGTCCGTCCAATGCCTACCACCCGTTTGCCGCGCGCGTGTCGCCGGCCGGGGTCGTGCTCGACTCGGGCGTGAAGGTCTCAACCTCAAGCAGCTACGAGTACCGTCCCAACGTCGCCGACGACGGCGAGCGAAGCCTAGTTGTCTGGTCCGGGTCTTCGAGCGGTTCGTACGGGCGTTTCGTCAACCGCGAGGGAATGCCCGAGGACGACGTGTTTCAGATTGCGCCCGGCAATGCGTCCGGGCCGAATCTCTGCTTCGGCGACTCGGACTACCTTGTGGTCTGGCACCAGGGCACGTACCCTTCACTCCAGCTCTACGGCAGCCTCGTGTCACGACAGGGTGACCTTGTCGGCAGCACGATTCCGATAGCGACCGAGTCCGGCTGCCACCGCTGGGGCACGGCTGCGTATGACGGCAGCAGGTTCCTCGTGGTCTGGATGTCGGGAGAAAACAACCAGCCGGAGACCATCTTCGGGCAGTTCATCGCGAAGGACGGCTCGCTCCTCGGCGACCGCTTTCCGGTTTCCGGCACGAGCGCGGTCCAGCGCTGGTGGCCGGCCCTGGCCTTTTCGGACTCGAACTGCCTAGTTACGTGGGACCAGGGCACCAGCCGCGACGTCTACGGCAACGTGGACGTGCTGGTTACCGGCATCGCCGAGCAGCCGCAAGCGCCCGTGATTCCTGTGAGCAGGCACACGACGATCGAGTCCGGAGTCCTTCCCGGGCGCGCCGTTCTGTACGATGCGCTGGGCAGGCGCTCGCCGGCGCTCAAGCCCGGGGTCTACTTCACCCGCGAGGCAGACGGGGCCAGCAAGACTCTCCGAGTCCGCTAGCCGCAGGCAACACGAAGCCGGTCACGCAGAGCGTGACCGGCTTGGAGTTGCGCGCTATTTCTTGAACAAGAAGGCGCCGAAGCCACCTTCGAGGTAAATCTTGTTGTCCGTCAGGCTGGTTGAAGCCTCGCTTACCTTGAGCGACTGGGTCTGGAACCCGAGTTCGATGAAGGCCGTGCCGTGGTCGCCGATCATCGGCGCCGCACCCACGCCGACCCGGCCGCGGTACCCGGAGTTGGTAGTGCTGCCGCCCGTATACGAGGTGCGGTCCATCACGTACAGCACAGACACGCCGGCGTACGGCATCCAGTAGCTGCCGCTGCCCCCGAACCACGGCGTCATGCAGCAGCCGCGCGGGTAGCGGCTGGCGTCAGGCTGGAAGTAGTAGGCGGCACGCGGACCGATGGCGAGAGAGGTCGATTGGAAGCTGTTGGAATACAGGTACAGGTCCGCCTCGCCGCCGACGCCGATGCTCTTTGCCGGGAAGTAGAGAACCCGGGGGCAGAGGTTCAGGTCCCACCCCGACGACGGGCTGTCTTCCGAGATGCCGCTGCTGAGGTAGTAGTTTAGCCCGAGCTGGCCGGACACGAAATAGCTCTCTTTGTCTGCGGCACCGGCCTGGGCTTGCTGCGGTATGACGACAAGCGCCGCGATGAGCAGCGCCACGCTGGCGGTTCTGACATTCATCGTTCCTCCTTGGTTGTCGGGCCGGACCGGCCTGTGCCGGCGTGACCCTGAAGCTACTCTACGCCGCCCCGGTCTGGAGTCAAGCCGGGACGCCGGCCGGTGCGCAGCTCATTGCTGAGCCGTCAGCTCTCACCCGGACACCCACCAAAAGCCACGCCGCCGCGGGATGCGCGGCGGCAATGGTAGCTGTCGAGAAGACTACCTCTTCTTCTTAGCCTTTTTGGCTGTCTTCTTGACAACCTTCTTCTTCGCTTTCTTCTTCTTTACCATTCGCACCTCCTTTGGTTTGTGCTTAGTCCCTGCCGGCCGATCCGGCAGGAACAGGTTACGGAACGGACAATTGTAGATATTGGAAGCGATGAGAATCTCATCAGGTGACCCACAACTGGTGGGGTCGTACGATCCATCGCGTAGAGAATACGAATATCGAACGAGTTGTCAATCGTTTTCGCGCGGATAAATGCGGTCGTCGCCGCGCGTGCACCCAGCTTAGAGGCGGAACCGAGTTCGCCGTCTGGTTGCGTGCGCGTGCAGCGCAGCGGCAATCGAGCTCCGATACTTCGAACCGGCTCGACGATGCGCGCCGCATCCGGCAGAAGATGCCCGCGTCGGGCGCAAGCCGGACGTCCATAAGGCATGGCTGAAGTGCGGGGATTCTGATATGGGAACAGTCGCGGTAGCTCCCGGTCGTCGTCTCCGCGCCATCTCTGTATCGTGAAGCCCCCCCCTGGTGGTTTCGCTGTCCGTCCATGCGCTTGACTTCACGCTCGTTCGGTCTATATTGGCCTCGACCATGATGCGCGAGCCGTTCAGCCGCTTCAATCGTCACTACGACAAGTTCATGGTCAAGTACGTTGACTATCGGGGCTGGGTGGACTATGTCGTGCGGATGTTCGGCCACTTCCACTCCGACCCGAAGACGATTCTCGACCTCGCGTGCGGCACGGGCATCCCGACTCTGATGCTTGCCCGGCGCGGCTACCGTGTGACCGGTGTGGACCGCTCGCCGGAGATGCTGGCCGTGCTGGAGTCGAAGCGCGGAGACCTCCCGGTTGCTGCCATCCATGCCGACATTCGCGACTTCACGGTGCCGGAGCCGCTCGATGGCGCAATCTGCCTGTACGACAGCATGAATTACCTGCTGGCCGAAGATGACCTGCTGCGCTGCTTCGGTTGCGTGCGCGCGGCGCTGGCCGCGGGCGGTCTCTTCGTCTTCGACATGAACACGGTCTTCGGCCTGGCCGAACACTGGGGCAGGCGGACGACTGCGCGTGAGGTCGGCGAGATATATTCGATATGGCAGCACGACTGGGATCACGAAACGCGCGTCTCGACGCTGACGCTGACCTTCTGGGAGAAGACAGAAAACGGAAAGCCCGGCGAGAAGTTCGTGGAGATTCACCAGGAGCGTGGCTACTTTCCCAATGAAATCGAGCGCTGCCTCAAGACCGTCGGATTCACGGAGGCTCACTTCTTCCAGCACGGCTCCTTCGTCGAGCCGGGTCCGCACACCACGCGGATGATGATCGTCGCGCGGTAGGCGCGGGTTTCTTACCGCCAAGACACCGAGGCACCGAGGTTCCGGAGCCGGAACCTCTTCGTGTCTTTGTGACTTTGTGGTGATCTCCTCTTCTCCTCCGTCTTGACTCGAAGGGGGCTCGACCTAGAATAGCCAGCACAGATGCAATTCATAGCTGACCTGCACATCCACTCCCGTTTCTCGCGCGCCACGAGCCGCGACATGGACATCCCGGCCATTGCGAACACGGCCAGGACCAAGGGCATCAAGCTGGTAGCGACCGGTGACTTCACTCACCCGGAGTACATGAAGTCACTGAAGCAGCACCTGAAGCCGACCGGCGCCGGGCTGTTCACCTACGAGGACACGCACTTCATCATGAACGTGGAGCTCAACGGCATCTACAGCGCCGGGGGGCGCCTGCGCCGGATCCACAACATGGTATTCGTGCCGAGCTTCGAGACCGCGGACAAGCTGACGGCCTGGCTCGACGGATACGGAAAGCTCGCCTCAGACGGCCGGCCCACGCTCAGCCTTTCCAGCTACGACCTGCTGGCGAAGCTGCTTGAGATCGACCCGCGCGCGTTTCTCGTGCCCGCGCACATCTGGACGCCGTGGTTCTCGCTCTACGGCTCGAACTCCGGCTTTGACTCAATCGAAGAGTGCTTCGGCGACCTGTCAGAAGAGATATTCGCAGTCGAGACCGGTCTTTCGAGCGACCCGCCGATGAACTGGCGGCTCTCCGCGCTCGACAACCGCACGCTCATCTCCAACTCGGACGCGCACTCACCCGGCCGGCTCGGCCGCGAGGCCAACGTCTTCGACTGTGACCTGACCTACGATGCAATCCGCGACGTGCTGAAGACGAAGGACCGGAAGCGCTTCCTCTACACCATCGAGTTCTTCCCCGAGGAGGGCAAGTACCACTTCGACGGCCACCGCGCCTGCGGGATCAGCTTCGCCCCGGCGCAGTCACTCGTGAACGACAACCTCTGTCCGGGCTGTGGACGGAGGCTGACCATCGGCGTGCTTCACCGGGTCGAGCAGCTTGCGGACCGCAAGCCCGAAGACGTCCCCGCTGACGTGATTCCGTTCAAACACGTGGTTCCGCTCGAGGAGGTCATCGGCGAGGCGTTGGGCGTGGGCCGCGATACGGCACAGGTGCATAAGGTGTACGAGGCGATGGTAAACGCGCTCGGCAGCGAGTTCGAAATCCTCCTCAACTCGCCGATTCCCGACATCGAGAAGAGCTCCAACGACAAGGTCGCACTCGGCATCGAGCGCATGCGCCGGGGCGAGGTGCAGGCGACGGCGGGCTATGACGGCGTGTTCGGAGTAATCCAGGTCCTTCCCGGCGCCCCGCCGACGCCGGCCGCGCGCGACGCGGAGCCGGGAACGCAGATGGGGCTCTTCGGATAACTGTGAATAATGAATTGTGAAGAGTGAAAGCAGGCTCCGGGGCTCTTCTCCGTTCACTATTCTCCATTCACTATTCTCCTCGTGAAGACGCTTTGGGCGCCGTGGCGGGCTGAGTACATCTACTGTGCCATCGGCAAGCCCTCGCCGGCAAAACGCCACTGCCTGTTCTGCCGTCTGCTCAAGACGAAGGACGACAAAGGGAATCTGATACTCCTGCGCGGGCGGCACGCCTTCGTCATGATGAACCGGTTTCCCTACAACAACGGCCACCTGATGGTCGCGCCGAACCGGCATACCATGGACCTCGAGACGCTCAGTGCGGCCGAGAGCCGGGAGCTGTTCCAGCTGACGCAGAAGTCGCTCGCGGCCCTGCGCCGGGCGCTCAAGCCTCATGGATTCAATGTCGGCGCGAACCTTGGACGCGTCGCCGGCGCCGGTGTGGCGGGACACGTGCATGTTCACATCGTGCCGCGCTGGCTCGGGGACGTGAACTACATGCCGGTGCTTGCCGAGACCAAGGTCATCAGCGAGCACCTCTCCGAAACCTACGACCGGCTTCGTCGGCAATTCGGATCGCGGAGTCGGAGGGGACACTCACCACCAAGGCACCAAGACACCAAGGCTAGGACGAAGGCAGAGCAGCAAACACCGGATGAGGACTGACCTTCTGGCTGCATGAAGTCCTTCGCCCCTGTATCCAGTGAGATCGACAGCGTAGCCAGGACGATAGTCGATGCCGCGTTCCGCGTTCACCAAGTCCTCGGCCCCGGGCTTCTGGAGTCGGTATATGAGACCTGTCTTGCCCACGAGCTGAAGGTGCGGGGCCAGAAGGTAGAAACTCAGGTCTCGTTGCCAGTGGTCTATGACAGCGTACGCTTGGACGCAGGGCTACGACTGGACATGCTGGTCGCAGACGTCGTTATAGTCGAGGTCAAATCCGTCGACAAGGTGAACCCAGTATATGAGGCGCAACTCCTCACTTATCTGAAGCTGACCGGTTTGCGGGTCGGACTGCTGGTGAACTTCAATGTACCTGTAGTCCGGGACGGCATAAAGCGCATTGTTCTCTGAAGATTCGCTGTCGTACGACAGCCGATTCCGGGCTCTCTTCGTGCCTTGGTGTCTTGGTGGTTAATCCCCCGATTCCGGGTGCTCTCCCTGTCTCAGTGTCTTTGTGGTTGATCCCATCCGGAGGTCCCATTTGATCAAAGCCGTTGTCTTCGACGTCGACAATACCCTGGTCGACTTC
>JAFGRF010000085.1 GCA_016935295.1 Caldifarciminota bacterium
CCATCAAGGTGCTCGGACACGACGCCTTCAAGGACTCGCTCTTCTGCCGCCAGCGCATCGGACTACTGACCTCGGGTGAACGAACGCTCTACTGGAAGCTCTCGGCCCGTGACAACCTCAATTTCTTCGCCGCGCTCTACGGCCTGAACGGCAAGGCCCGCGACAAGCGGGTCGACTATCTCATCGAACTGCTTGGACTGAAGGATGTCGCGCGGGACCGCCTCGAGCGTTACTCCTCGGGCATGAAGCAGAAGGTAAGCCTGGCCCGGGCCATCCTTCATGACCCCGAACTCATCCTGCTCGATGAACCGTCGCTCGGACTCGACCCGCAGTTCGCCCGCTTCATACGGCAGTTCATCAAGGAAGAGCTGAACCGGAAGCAGGGCAAGACGATCCTGCTGACCACGCACTACATGGACGAGGCGGACGAGCTCTGCCAGCGCATTGCCTTCATCAACAAAGGCAGGATTGTCAACGTGAAGACTCCGGAACAGTACAAACGCGATATCCCGCATACCGAGGTGCTCGAAATCCGCCTCCAGGGACAGCCTGACGTCGCGCCGATCCGGGCTCTGCCCGGGGTCGAGCGAACCGCCAGCGAGTTCAGAGACGGCATAACCACGCTGAAAGTCGTGGCGCCGCGGGCCGAAGAAATACTGTCCGAGGCAATCGAGCACCTGCGCGGCGGCGGACGCATACTCGGGGTCGACATCAAACAGCCGACGCTGGAGGATGTCTTCCTGTACGAAACCGGTACGTCGCTCGGTGCGGACACGGCGGAAAACAAGCCCGAAGTCCAATGAGCCTCGCCGCGACCGCGTCTGCTATCCGGGCAGAGATGGCCAAAACCATAAGGATCTACTTCTCGTACCCCATCATCGTCGTGTTCTGGGCCATCTTCCCCGTGCTGTGGGTCTTCCCGTTTCTCTTCCAGGGCAAAGCACTGGTTGGCTCCTACTCCAGTTCCGCCTTCCAACAGCTCACGGGTTCGGGCAACTACATGGCCTTCATCCTCATCGGCGCGATGGTATCGAACTTCGTTTTCTCCGGGCTCTGGGGCGTCGGCAACAGCCTGCGCGAAGAAACCTACTGGGGAACGATGGAGTACATCATTGCCTCGCCCACGCACCCGCTGGTGGTTCTCATCGGCAAGACACTGGCCGAAGCCTCAGTGACAACCTGTATCGTAGCGCTGCAGGCGACGATCATCAGCCTGCTGCCGTTCGGCATCTCGTTCACCGTGGCCAAGGTACTACCGGTGCTGTTGCTCGTCGTCCTGCTGATGGTCGGGTTCTACGGCTTCGCCATCGCCTTCGCCGGATTCACGCTGCTCATCAAAGAGGTACACGGCTGGGTGCACACGCTGGAGTGGGTATTCTTCCTGTTCTCGCCCATCCGCTACCCGGTGCAGGTGAATTTCATCACCGAGTTCGTCAGCAAGCTCATTCCCCTCACCTGGGCGCTGGTCGCCATCCGCGGCATCATCCTGCTCAACCAGCGCGACGTCGGGTTGTGGAGAATCACTGGAATCCTGCTGGCAATGGATGCGGTGCTGCTGGTCGCCGGCTACTTCACGTTCGTCGCGCTCGAGCGCAAGACCAGACGCGACGGCACCGTGGGGATGCACTGAAGAGGAAGTGACCAAGTGATCAAGGGATCTAGTGAGCGAGAGAATGGCGAGTCCGGCGCTGGACCACTGGACCACTCGGCCACCTGGCCACTGCTCTTCCGCCTGCGCCACTACGCCAACGCGGTCTGGGCCGAGAACATCAAAGAGTGGAAGCTGGAACTGACCTATCCGCTCGACTTCCTGCGCAGCCTGATCGACCCGGTCGTCTACCTGTTGCCCTACGTGCTCTACGGCATCGCGCTGGTCGGCGGCAGGTTTTCTCCCAATCTGCAGAAGCTTGTCGGCACGACAGACATCGTCAGCTTCATCACCATCGGCTACATCTTCATCGGGTTCATGAACATGGCGCTGTGGGCGATGGGGTTCAGCCTGCGCAAAGAACAGATGTACGGCACACTGGAGCCGGTATTCGCCGCGCCGGTGCCGCGCTGGGTCTTCACCATGGGGATGTCGATGCACTCGATCCTGCACCAGTTCCTGATGATCGTTGCACAACTCATCTTCATCCTGGCGGTCTTCAGCCTGAAGGTGAATCCGCTGGGGCTGCTGCCCTCGCTGGCAATGATCGGCCTGATGCTCGTTGCCCTCTACGGTATCGGGATGATTATGGCCTCGACCACACTCCTCTTCAAGCAGGGCTGGTTGATCTCCGAGGCCCTCGGAAGTCTGCTGATGGTCGTGACGCCGATTGCCTACCCGCTGGCGGTGCTGCCCGTGTTCATGCAGAAGGTCGCGCTGGCCGTACCGACTACCTACGGCATTCTGACCGCACGCCACTTCCTCCTGGGCGAGCAGATGGGATTCTCAGTCCTGACAGCGTTCGTGCGCGTGGCAATCCTGTGTGTGATTTGGGTCGTGTTCGGGCTCGTCGTCTTCACGGTCATCGACAAGTCCACCCGCAGAAGCGGAACCTTGAGCCACTACTAGCACGGAAGTGATCAAGTGATCAAGAGATCCAGTGATCAAGTGAAGGAGTCCGGCGCTAGACCACTTGACCACCTGACCACTCGACCACATCCGCTCGGCATTACCTGCGGTGACCCGGCGGGAATCGGGCCGGAGATAATCCTCAAGGCGCTGGACAGGATGCCGCGGCTGCGGCCGCGGATCATCGGTCCGCGCGACGTGTTCGAGCGCGAGCAGAAGCGTTTCGGCACGAGAGTGGACCTATCCCTTGTGGACGACAGCGTAGAAGGCCCCGGCCGCTACCAGTACGGAAAACCGCAGGAGTCATGCGGCTGCACAGCCCTGCTGGCGCTCGAGACGGGCGTGTACCGGCTGCTGAAGAAGCAGATCAGCGCCCTGGTTACTGCGCCGGTCTCAAAAGAAGCCTTGCGCATGGCGGGCTTCGGCTGGCCGGGACAGACCGAGTTCCTGGCCGAGCGCCTCGGAAGCAGGCGTCACGCCATGCTGGCCTGGACGCCGAAGTTCAAGGTTGTGTTCGTCACCATCCACGAACCCCTGGCCCGCGTGTGCCGTCACATCACTGCTGCGGCGGTCGTTGAGAAGGTAGTGCTGCTCAATCAGTTCCTGCGGAGCAGCGGCGTAAGACGGCCGCGCATATGCGTGATGGCATTCAATCCGCATGCGGCCGAGTTCAGCCTCGGCGAGGAGAGACGCATAGCCGTCGGCGTGACCCGGGCGCGCAAGGCCGGGATCAACGCAATCGGTCCGGTCCCCGCCGACGCCGCGGTCGCCTCCGTCACTCGATTCCTCTCCTTCGACGGCTATGTAGCGATGTATCACGATCAGGCGATGATCCCCGCCAAACTGCTCGGGCGTGACCGGGGAGTGAATCTCACGCTCGGACTCGGCTGCGTCCGCACCTCACCGCTGCACGGCGTGGCCTTCGACATCGCCGGCAAGGGCGTCGCGTCCGCCGGCTCGATGCTGTCCGCGATTCGGCTGGCGCGCCGGCTCAGCCGGACTTCTTCGCGCTAGTTTTCTGCTGGAACAAAAGACGGGAGGCGGGGACGGCCGGGGTGGAGATCAAGCGGCCATTTGATTTGACTACCTCGTAGAATGGGTTCATCCTAGGAGCTAGCGGAGGTTGAGATGCTCTTTGCCGCCTGACAAACCGTCCCCCGCCTCACCAGTCAAGCGCCAAATTATACCCCCTGCAGGGGGGCTGTAAAGAGTCTCCCGGGTGTTCCTGACTTGGACGGAGATTTGTCAGAACCCCGCGTCGGCGCGGTCCTGACCCGAGAATCGGTCCTGGTAACGACGCCAGGCTTCCTGGCGGTGCCGCTCCATCTCCTCCACGACCGCCTGCGCTTCCTCGCTCCGGCCGAGAAACAGGAGCGAGTCAGCCAGCGATATGTATGCCGACTGGTCGTAGCGGTTAAGCTGAGTCGCGCGACGACAGACTTCTATCGCCCGGCCATAGTCGCCGTGCTCGAAGTGGAGCGACCCCAGAAGGCTGAGCGTTTCGGAGCGTTCCGGGTCGAGCTGGTTCGCCGCCTCGGCCGCAGCGATTGCCTGGCCCAACTCACCGGACTCGTGGTGCAGGTTGGAGAGCCGGATCAGAAGTTCCGGGTCATCCGGATTGCGGCTGGTGAGTGTCTCGAGCGCTGCCCGGGCCTCGCGCCGCATGTGGAAATACTCGTAGAACCCGCTGGTCAACTCCGGCTGATTGCCGAACCGCTGCTTGATGGCCTCGTAGCGGTCCAGGGCCTCGTCGAGCTTTCCCAGCCGGTTGAGGCAGTCCATCTGATAGAAGTAGGGCGCAGGCTCGTCCGGCTCCTCGGCCATCGCGCGGCCGAACTCGGTGGATGCCTCCTCAATCATACCGTCCAGATAGTAATCGCGGCCCAGCTTCTCGTGAGGGTTCTCGATGTCCGGGTCAAGCGCCTTGGCCCGGACGTACTCCTCCAGTGCGCTCTGATACTCGCCGCTCATCGCGTAGGCGATACCGAGCGAGACACGGGCCCGGACGTTGTTCGGGTCAATCTCGAGGGCCCGGCGAAACGCAGCCACGCCCTTCTCCTCGTCGCCCGAGTACTCGTGCAGAATCCCAAGCCCGAGCTGGATGTCGAGCTCACCGGGCAACTGCCGCAGCGCCTGATTGAACAGGTCCTCGGCGCGGGAGAAGTTGGAAAGGTAGAGGTAGCGAACCGCCTCGCAGGCAATCGTGTACGGATGCCGGGCGTCGATTTCGAGGGCGTGGGCGCACACATCGTCGAGCGTGTCCTCCTCGGACAACAGGTCGGCGCATAGCGCGGCGAAGTAGTGGACGTGCAGATTGCTGGGCGCGAGGCGCAGGGCCTCAAGCAGGAGTCCCAGGGCTTCGTCCTCATCCTCGCGGTAGAAGGCGGCGCGGGCCTGGCGGAACAGATGGCCGGCCGAATGAACTCGACCGGGCTCACTTGCGGCGCGCCTGCCAGACTGACGGTCTCGATGCCGGCGTGGACTGGGGACCGACTCCACGGTTAATTGTAGACATTTCGCTCGTGGGATGCAATAGCCACCTGTTAACCGCGGACAAACACAGGATTGCATGTTTGAAGGCAGGGCCGCAGAGTCCTGGCCCGCGGTGATTGTGCAGCGGCTACTTCCGGTGGCCGAGCAAGGCACCGACGCCACCGGCAACAAACACGGCCTCTGGACGACGGTCGTCGCGGCCGCGGTGTTTGCCTAGCCCGCGCCAGGCCGGTCGGATTCCTCGCTAGTCACCCCGGCGCAACGCCGGTCACCGCGCGGGCTGCGCCCGCGCCAATCTGCAATCTGGAATCCTCAACCTGATACGCCTCTATGCGACTGCCGCTGGTTGTCGTCACTGGTTGTCCGCAGTTTCTGATGATGCCTCCAACCTTCTCCTCTATCTTCAATTCGGTCTCTCATTGCACCTCTCATAGTACGTCGGAAAGTACCGGCAAAGGAATCGTGAACTGGACCGCAAACTGCGTGGCG
Organism: Caldifarciminota bacterium; assembly: GCA_016935295.1. Lineage (GTDB taxonomy): Bacteria > Hydrothermota > Tepidihabitantia > Tepidihabitantales > Tepidihabitantaceae > UBA2258. The sequence continues at coordinate 5,540 of JAFGRF010000085.1, forward strand.
AACTGCGTCGTCAACTGGACAACAAACTGCATCGCGAACTGCATACGCCATTGCACGCGGCATTGCACAACAAAGTGCTCGCGAAATTGCTCGCGGCATTGCACCAGAAAACGCTC
>JAFGRF010000086.1 GCA_016935295.1 Caldifarciminota bacterium
TTCGCGCCGGCAGCGCTCCACGCCCTCGACTCCCTGACCACGGCGCTGGCCGCGGTGCCCGGCGTGGCCGATGTCCAAGGGCTCACTACACTCGAGGACGTCCGCGGCCAGGGCGACGACGTCATCATTTCGAACGTCATCGACTCGGTGCCCTCCGATTCCGCGCGCCTTGCCGCCCTGCGCAGCGCGGTGCTCGCCGACCCGCGCTACCGCGGCACGCTCGTCGCAGACGATGGTACCGCGGCACTGCTCCTGGCGCGGCTGGCCCCCGGCTCCGACAAAGAGAAGACGGTGGCCGGCATCGAGCGGGTCGCGCAGGAGCACGCTAATGCTGGCCGGGTATCGCTTTCCGGTTCTCCGGCGCTGATGAAGTTTGTCCGCGACTGGATGACCGCGGACATGCTGAAGCTGCTTCCACTTGTCGTGCTTGTGCTGGTGCTGGTATTGCTCCTGACCTTCAGGACCTGGTACGGGGTGCTGCTGCCGCTGGGGGCGGTGCTCGTGGCCCTGGTCTGGACCCTCGGGCTCATGGGTGTGTTCCGTCAGCCGATTACCATCGTGATGGTGGTGCTGCCGCCCGTGCTGGTGTCGGTCGGCAGCGCGTACGGCATCCACATCATCGAGCGCTGGGAGCACGAGCGCCGGCTGGGCAAAGACCAGCGGTCCGCGGTCGAAATCGCGGTGGGCAACACCGGTCTGCCCGTGTTCCTCGCCATGGCCACCACAGCGGCCGGGTTCGGCAGCAACTTCCTGATGAAGATCGCCTCGGTGCGGGCGTTCTCGGTCTTCTCGGTGGTCGGCATCGTGTTCTCGTTCGTCCTGGCACTGACGTCCGTGCCGGCCGTGCTGGCCTTGGTCAGGCGCGACGTACGGAGCAGCCCGGCCGAAGCCGGGAACGGCCGCAGACGCAACCGCTGGCTTGCGGGTTGGGGTGGCTGGGTCTATCGTCACCGGAGCACCGTGCTCCTGATCGGAGGAGTGGCGACCGTGCTCGCGCTCGTGGCCGCGACCCGCGTCCACCCGGAGACCGATTTCGTCCGTTACTTCAAGCCCGGGTCCCAGCCGACCCGGGCAGCGCGCATCGTCAACGAGCGGTTCGGCGGGATGATGCAGTTCGAGTTCGTCATCGACGGCGACATCGTCGACCCGGACGTGCTTGAGCGCATGGCCCGGTTCCAGTCCGGGCTGGAGAGCATCCCGCACGTCACCAAGGTCTACTCCGTCGTCGACGTACTCAAGACAACGAACCGAGCATTCAACGGCGGCCGTCCGGAATTCGAGCAACTGCCGGGCACCCGGGAAGCGACCGCCCAGTACCTGCTCCTGCTCTCGTTTTCCGGTACGGAGTTCCTCTCGCGACTGATAACGTCCGACTATAGGGTCGCGCGCATCACGGCCCGGTTCGACCGTCAGGAGAGCCGCGAGATTGCCGTGGCCGAGGAACGGATCCGGTCCCTGATGGATTCTACCTTTGCCGGCAGCAGTGCCAGGGCAACCGTGGGCGGAATGCCGATGGCCGTGCTCGCCCTGCACCAGAACATCCAGTCGAGCCAGCTCTGGAGCGTGGTGACGGCGCTGGCCGCGGTGCTGCTTCTGGTCTCGGTGCTGTTCGGTTCGCTCCGGCTCGGGCTTGCGTCGCTCCTTCCGCTGCTTTTCACCCTGGCGATGTCGTTCGGGGTGATGGGTGCGGCCGGGCTGCGCGTGGACGTGGTCACGGCGATGCTCGGCTCGATCGCGGTCGGCATCGGCATCGACTACTCCTGCCACCTGATTGCGCGCCGGCGTGAGGAACAGGCGGCCGGGTTCGCAGGCGAGGAGCTCGCGCGCCGGACGCTCGGCTCGGTCGGCCCGGCGATAGTCGCGAACGCGCTCTCGGTCGGGCTGGGATTCTCTGTTCTCATGTTCTCGTCGCTCTCGATACTCCAGCAGTTCGGAGCGCTGGTCGCGGCCACGATGTTCTATTCAGGCGTCGGTGCGCTCGCGCTGCTGGCCGCAGCGCTGAGCGGCCGGGCCAAACCAAGGAGACAACCATGAAACGACTGACAACTGCGCTGCTGTTCGTAAACCTGGCAGCGGCTTTGACCGGAAACCAAGTGCTCGACCGGGTGCGGGCGGCGACCAACGCCAGCGACCGGCAGGCGACCGCCACCATGACCATCACCGACAAAGGCAACCGGGTGCAGACCCGGACGCTCAGCACGGTGATGAAGGGCGACGACAAACTGATGATGACCTTCAAGTCGCCGGCCGACCTGCGCGGGGTCACGTTTCTTACGACCTCGTCCGCCAACATGTGGATTTACCTGCCGGCCCAGGGCCGGGTCCGGCGCATCTCGGGCAGCGCCGTGGACCAGGGGTTCGGCGGCTCGGACTTCTCGTTCCGCGAGATATCGAACCTCTCGTTTGCCGACAACAGCGCGTCCCAGCCGGCGGAGAGCACCTCCTTTGCCGGGAGCCCGGCCTGGGTATTCACCGTCAAGGACAAAGACGGTGTGGCCAGCCGTATCTGGGTCGAAGAGGCGCGGTCCGTGCCGCTCCGGGTCGAACGACTCGGCAGTGACGGCAAGCCTACCAAGCGGATCGAGTTCGCCGACTTCGCCAGCCGAGGAGAAAGCTGGATTCCGGTGGACATCAAGATCTTCGACCTGAACCGCGGCAGCCGCACCGAGCTCAAACTCGACAGCCTCAAACTCAACACCGGCGTGAAAGACAACTACTTCACCGAGGCGAATATGAAGAAGGGGGCATAGGATGGCGGCACTGCCTGCATTTCTGGCCTTGCTCGTAGGGATGGCGGGCCTGGGCGGCGACGTCAGTTCGCGGCTCAACCTCAGGACCGCGGCGCTCGACAGCGCGGCAGTGAGCTGGTTTGAGACCCGGGCCAAACTCAGCTTCGAGCCTGAGCTCGGCGACATGGTGTCGGCCAGGCTCGGGCTTGAGTTCCGGCTCGACCCCTTCTCGCAACTCACCTCGGTCAGCCAGCTCGGCGAAGCGGCCCGGTTCGAGCCGGTGACCGCTTTCCTCGGCGAAGCCTCTCTGCGGGTCCACAATCCCGTGCCCGGCCTGACCCTGACCGCCGGGCGCCAA
>JAFGRF010000087.1 GCA_016935295.1 Caldifarciminota bacterium
GCCGAAACCCGTTTCATGTCCACTTCACCCGTCATCAGCAGGGGTCGGCCGCGGGCGACCACGGCCGCGCCGTCGAATCCGAGCACCTCGAGCAGCAGCCCGATTGCCCGCTCCAGCAGCACCTGGGGCTCAAAGCCCAGCGACGCCAGGCCGGACATTCCCTGCAACAGCGCCATGTCGCGATTGACGTCCATCTCCTGCTGGAACAGGAGCCGGTCTATTGCCTGCGCCTCGACCACGACCCCGAGCCGGCGGAACGTATGGGACGCGGCCTTGAGACAGCTCAACGCCTGCTCAGCCTCGCCCTGTCCGAGCAGGTAGCGGCCGTAGTGAAACCGCACCCGCGCCAGGTCCACGCCTTCCTCGAGGTTGTGCAGCAGTTCTATCGCGTGTTCAAAGCAGGCGTGAGCCTGCTCGTCTTCGCCGCGGGCTGCGTGAAGGAGCCCCAGCACTCTTGAGGCCTGCGCTTCTTCACTCGGGACCCCGATTTCGCCTGCGATTGCTGCCGACCGCTCAGCCAGCTCCCGGCACCGGTCCAACTGCCCCTGGTCGAGCGCCAGTTCGGCGATGCTCCAATGCACCAGGGCCAGAGTGCGGCGGTCTTGGGAAGTCTCGGCGGAATCCAGGGCGCGACGAAAGGCCTGTTCCGCACCGGCAAAGTCACGCTGCCGGTGAAAAGCCAGGCCGAGGTTGCACAGCGCTTCGCGAGCCAGATGCGGCGCGGCCTTTCCGCTCTCCGCGGCTTCCTGAACCATCTTGAAGATGTCGATGGCTTTGGCCGTCTTGTCGCGTTCAAGGAACAGCTCGCCGAGGCAGTTGAGCGCGGAGGCGCGCACGGTCGGCAAGTCGTGTTGCTCTGCAACTGCCATGGTGCGGTAGTAACACTCAATCGCATCCTCCCAGCGCCCCAGCCGTTGTAGAGCCCACCCGATGCTCTGTCGGCTGTACACCTGACAGGCAACGTCGCCAATTTCCTCGTAGGACTTCAGGCTCTCCTGGAAGCGCTCCAGAGCCTCCGCTTCATGTCCCTGGAGAGCAGCTACCCTTCCGAGTTGATGCAGGGCCGACGGAACGCCCCTGGTGAACCCGGTATCGCGCCAGACGCTCAGGCAGCGCTCATAGCAATCGCGGGCACGCTCGTAGTCGCCCTGTTCCTCGCTGACGCGACCCACGAGAAAGAAGTAGTGTCCCTGGGACTTCGAATTGCCCGACGAGCCAGCCGCCTCCTGCACGACTTCGGCGCACTCCAGACTGCGGACCATCTCCCCGGAGTTCCGGTAGAACTCGCTGGCTGCTATGCCTGCCGTTGTCAAGTCAACGTCGGTTCCGACCTTGCGGGCAAGGTCAATAGCCTCACGCAGATACACCTCTGCTTCTGCGTCAGCCCGCTGCGCCCCTTTTGTCTGCCTGCCGAACTCAAGCAAGACGGCCAGCCGCGCCGCCTCGGTGGTTGCCTCAGCCAGACGCCGTTTCAGGTCCTGGATTGTAGCTAATTGGTCCACAGTTATTCCCTGTGGAAGGATAGAACGAGCGCAGCCAATGTCAAGCCCAGTCAGTGCCTGTCAACCATGCCTTGACAGCAGGATTCCGGGAGTTACTATTCACCTCATGGAGAAGGATAAACACCGGTCCGTTATCACCGTCGGCATGCTGGCCTGCAGCATGCTGCTCTTGTCCGCGTTGTTCACCGGCTGCGGCACCTGCCAGCAGACCACTGAGTCATCCTGCGCACACCCTCACGAACACCAAACCGCATACTACCACTACTGGAGCCCGCAGAAGCAACTGTACAAGTGGTCCCTTACACCACGGCCCTCGAACGACACAATGCAGTGCCCTTGGGACACTACCGTGTTGGTTCTACCCGATACGGTGAAGTGCAACGACTGCGATTCGGTGCTGCTGGCCAGGCCCTTTGAGTGCTTCCATATACACCAAAGGGTGTACTTCCACTGTCCCTTGTGTGGTGCTACATGGGACCATCCACTACCCGACCCCCCGAACCCGGCACAGCTGAGCGCGCCGGTCTCTGTGCCTTGTCCGGACCCTGAAGATTGCATCAATAGTCCGCCGTTGGGTAGCTGCCCAGCCGACACCATCTACGCCGACTCCGTGAAGTGCATGGACTGCGGCAAGGTCTGGCCGCCGTGGGACTGACCCCAGAACAGGACGGCAAGAGGAAGTAACTTCCGACTCGATTAGCTAGCGCGCCCGCCGGCTGGAGCCGGCGGGCGCTCGTTTCCGGCTGCAGCCGGAGTGCAGATTGTCGCGGGCACGGCCCGCAAGGACGAGGATACGACCAGAATTGAGGTTGAGGTTCAGAACAAGGCAAGGTCGATAGGCACTCTCTGCCATTGACACCTGCAGTGGTATCTTCTATTCTGAATTGATGACCAGAAAGGCCAGAGCGCGCGCCGGAAGCGTGTTCCCGGCGATGGCGCTGGCTGCCATGCTCGCGGCGGTCTCCGGCTGTCCCAGGAAGGCGCCGGCACGGCCGGAGAAGCCTTCCGGCCGGGACCGCGTGGCGACCACGAGCGTGGCCGCCTACACCACTTTCACCACTGACCCGAACCAGGACAGCGTGCTCTATGTGTTCGACTGGGGCGACAGCCGGGCCGACACAACCGGGCTGCTGCCCCCGGGCGACAGCGCTTCTGCCGCCCATCAGTGGCCGAACGTCGGTTCGTACTCAGTCCGGGCCAGGGCGCAGAACGCGAAGGGCTATTGGAGCGGCTGGTCCGAGAAGCTGGACGTCACGGTCACCGTAAACCACCCGCCCGAGCCGCCGCTCAGGCCGACCCACACCGGTACCGACTCGGTCGGACAGACCATCGCCTTCACGACCTCGGCCACAGACGAGGACGGCGACTCGGTCCGGATAAGGTACTTCTTTTCCGAAGGCCAGGTCAGCGCGTTCAGCCCCAATCTGGCGAGCGGCGCGACCTACACCGACTCGGTGGTCTATTCGCAGAACGGGTGGAAGGTCATCTATGCCGGAGCCACGGATGGGACCGACACTTCGGATTGGTCCGCGCCGGACAGCGTCTATGTTCTATCGCCAAACGTGGCTCCCTACGCCCCCGTGATCAGATACGAGTACACGCCGCAGCGCGGCATCGCCAACGGCCCGGCCTACCGGTTCTACGCCTCGGCCATCGACCGCTACGGCGACAGCCTCTACTATCGCTGGTACTTCGACGGGACCGATTCGGTTACGTCCGAGCTGTTCCCATCCGGCGTTGACGGCTATGTCGAATGGACGCCGGTCGGCGACACCCACTCGTACTCCGTTTCGGTGCGCGTCTTCGACGTCTCCGGCAGGACCAATCCGACCACGCCGATGATGGTCTTCAAGACCGTAGCCGAGGGGGAGCTGATCTGGGGCATTTCCGGGGAGTTCGACGCGTCGCCGGCCATCGGCCCCTCGCTCTGGCGGGGCGATACCCGGACCGGAATCGTCTGCGGCAGCGTGGAGGGGTATCTGTACGTGGTTGACGCGTATCAGGCGTTCGCCATCAACCAGCTCTCGGTTCTCGACCCCGACGCGTACAATTCGTCGGCCGCCATCGGTGCCGACGGCACGAGGTACGTGGGCAACGAGAACGGGTGGTTCTACGCATTCGGCATTGATGACAGCCGCGACACGTTCAGGTGGCGGTTCGGCAACGGCCTCGACGGCATGACCGCGACCGGAGCGCTGGCCACGGACGGCAGCATCTTCTGCGGCGGAGAGGACCAGCGCATCACCAAGCTGAGCAGCAGCGGCACCAGGCAATGGAGCTACAGCCTGCGCCAGTGGATGGCAAGTTCACCTGCCATCGGGCCGGACAACAGAATCTATTGTTGCGACGGGAGCGGCTACGTCTATGCCCTGAACAGCGACAGCACCCTGAGTTGGGAGATCTCGGTGGGCACCAATGTCTTCATAACCGCGTCCCCTGCGGTCAGTGCCGACGGTACGGTCTATGTCTGTACCGAAGATGGACGGTTGCTGGCGTTGAAGGACGGCGGCATCACCTGGTCTTACGAGGTCACTCCGCAACGCGGCATCTCGTCGTCACCGGTGCTCGGGTCCGATGGCAACATCTACTTCGGTTGCGACAACGGGAAGCTCTATCGCATCGACCAGAACACCCACGAGCCGGTCAGTGGCTGGCCGGTCACGGTCTCGGTGACCGACATCGTGAGCAATACTCCCCTGCTGTGCGCCGACGATATCGTCTACGTCGCGGACGACTCGTCGCTCTATGCCTTCGACTTGAACGACCCGGGCAGCGGCCCGCGCTGGAAAACTGGCCTGGCGGTGCCGTCGGGAAAGAACGCGGGCGGCCGGCTGTCGCTCGACAACCAGCCGTCGCCGGTGGTCGACCAGTACGGCATCGTCTACATCGCGACCGGTTCCGGCCTTTTCGCCGTTGCGGGCAGACCCGGCGGGACCCTGGCCGCTACCGACTGGCCGATGTTCCACCACGACGCCCGGCACACCGGTCGTTTCGGGGCAAAGTAGCCGTAGGCTACCCTGGCCCGAGATAGGAGTCCACCACAAAGGCACAAAGACACGAAGCGGGTTCGGATAGACCTGGCCGGTTCGTGCCTGGTGGTTCAATGTCGGATTCAGGGAATCTACGGACAGCTTGACGCCGCATCCAAATCGAATCCTGTTTCAGTGTGGTGACTGGACCTGGGGCCGGCTACAGCCTGAAGAGCCGTTCCCCGAGCAGGACCGCTGAGACCCGACCGCGCATCGTCGAGCCGAGAAAAGGAGAATTCCGGGACAGCGAGAGTACTCCGGACGGCTCGTACTTCCACTCGGCCTTCAAGTCAAGCACGACCAATTCCGCTTCAGAGCCTGCCGTGACAGCGGCTGCCGGCAGGTTGAGAATCCGGCGCGGTACAACCGTGAGCCGGGCGACATAGTCGGCCAGGGACAGAACCCTGCCCAGTACTAATTTCTCGTACCCGAGGCTGAACGCAGTCTCGAATCCGATGATGCCCGGCGGCGCGGCATCGAACTCCGCATCCTTCTCGCCCTTCAGGTGCGGCGCATGGTCAGTGGCGATGACATCGATAGTGCCATCGGCCAACCCGGCGACGACTGCCCGGCGGTCGTCTCCTGACCGCAGAGGCGGATTGACCTTGTAGTTTGCATCGAAGCTCGCCAGCGCATCCTCGGTCAGCGTGAAGTAGTGCGGGCAGGTCTCGGCCGTGACCTGCACCCCGCGCGCCTTGGCCCAGCGCACGATGTCCACCGTCGCGCGCGCCGAGACGTGGGCGATGTGCAGCCGGGCACGGGTGAACTCGGCAAGCAGGACGTCGCGCGCGGCCTGCGCTGACTCGGCCACATCCGGCCCCGCCTTCAATCCGAGTCTCGTCGAGACCCGGCCTTCGTTGGCGTAGCCCTCGACCAGCTCCCTGACTTCGCAGTGTGAGATGACCGGAACGTCAAACGCCTTGCAGTACTCGAGGACCCGCCGCATCACCTGCGCGTCCGATACCGGGGAACCATCATCCGAGAAGGCCACCGCGCCGGCCTCGACCATCGAGCCGATTTCCGCAAGTTCTTTGCCGTGCCTGGCCTTGGTGCAGCAGCCGACCGGGTGAACCCGGGCGAAGCCGGCTTCGACTGCCCTCCGGGTCTGGTAGCGAACCTGCGCCTCGGTGTCTACTGCCGGTTCGGTGTTCGGCATCGGGCAGACGCGTGTGAACCCGCCGGCCAGCGCCGCCGCGGTGCCGCTCGCGATCGTCTCTTCGTCTTCACGCCCGGGCTCCCGCAGGTGACAGTGCATGTCCACAAAGCCCGGCGCGATGTGTTTGCCGCGGCAATCGAGGACCTCGGTGCCTTCGGCCGCCGGGATGCTCGTCTCGACTTTCTCGATGCAGCCACCTACAACCAGCACGTCTGCCCGGCGGGTGGTCTGCTTCTGCGGATCGACCACAGTCCCGCCCCGGAGCAGCAGCCTGTCCTTGTTCTCCGCCTTCATTCCTCAGCCCTCATTATCCAGCCTTGTCGGCTTGCGCATCTCCGCCGGCCAGAAGGAAAAGCACCGCCATTCGCACTGCCACGCCGTTTGTGACCTGCGGCAGCACCAGCGCGCGGCTGAATTCGGCCACGTCGAAGTCCATCTCCACGCCCCAGTTCACCGGGCCCGGGTGGGTAACAACCACTTCGGGCGCCAGTTTCTCGAGCCGCTCCACGGTCAGCCCGTACAGCGCCCGGTACTCGCGCACTGTCGGGAAGCTGGACGAGGTAATCCGCTCCTGCTGGACCCGCAGCATGTTCACGACATCGACCTCATGCAGTATCCGGTCCAGGCGGTAGAAGACCTTGCAGCCGTACTGCTCGACGTCGGGCGGTATCATCGTCGGCGGGCCGCACACGGCTACCTTCGCTCCGAGCTTGGTGAAGCAGAGCAGGTTGGAACGGGCGACCCGCGAGTGAGCGATGTCTCCGACAATCAGCACGCGCTTCCCGTCCAGGCTGCCCAGCTTCTCCCGCAGGGTGTGGGCATCAAGCAGGGCCTGGGTCGGGTGCTCGTGGGCACCGTCCCCGGCGTTGACCACAAAGGCCTTCACATGCCGCGAAAGGAAATGCGGGGCACCCGGTGATTGATGCCGGATGATGATGCCGTCCACGCCCATCGCCTCGATATTGCGCGCCGTATCAAGCAGGGTTTCGCCCTTGGACACCGACGAAGTCGCCTTGCTGAAGTTGACGCAGCCGCAGCTCAACCGGCTCGCGGCAAGACTGAAGGAAGTCGCGGTTCGGGTCGATGACTCGAAGAAGAGGTTGACCACGGTCCGGCCGCGCAGGGCCGGCACGATTGGAATCGTGCGGTCGAGCACCTCACGAAAGGTACGGGCCTGGTCGAGGATTGTCAGGATTTCCGAACGGTCAAGACCCTCGATGCCGAGAAGGTGCCTCGACCTGAGCTTCATGTGCGGGTCAGGGTGATCTCGTCGCGACCGTCGGTCTCTTTGAGGAAGATATCGACAATGTCGGTTCGCTCGGTCTTGATGACCTTGGCTGCGAAATCGGGCTGAATGGGGAGTTCGCGATGGCCGCGGTCGACCAACACCGCCAGCTGTATCGCCTCGGGACGGCCGTAGTCCAGCAGTTCGCTCACGGCAGCCCGGATAGTGCGACCGGTGAAGATAACGTCGTCCACGAGTACCAGCGTCTTTCCGTTGATGTCGAAGCCGATTTCCGATCCGCGGACGATCGGTGCCTCCGCGACCATCTGCAGGTCGTCACGGTACAGCGTGATGTCAACCGCGCCAACCGGGACCCTGGCCTTGCGGCCGGCACGCATCCCGGCTGCGAGCCGCCTGGCCAACGGCACTCCGCGGCGCTTGATGCCAACCAGAGCAAGGTTCTTGACCTGCCGATTGTGCCGGCCTATGGCTGCGGCCAGCTTCGCTACGAGGACGCCTACTGCCTTGGAATCGGCCAGTCGCCGCGTCATTTCACCAGCAACCCGACCGGTATCAGGACGCAATACCCGAGTACAAGGAGTATCGGCGCCAGCGTGATAGAACCCGATGCGAGTGTGATGAACCCGACGATGATGGTCGCGAGGCCGGCGCCCATGATGGCATAGTTCTTCTTCTTCAGACTGATCATGGGCCGGGGCGGCTTCTTTGGCGCCGGCTTCGGCTTGGGCGCCTGCTGTCTGGCGGGCTTGCGGTCAGGTTTCATGCTGCGGTTACCTCGGCGTCCATCTTAACGGCCTTGGCCTTGAAGTCAAGCCGGCGCGGCCCCGCGCCGGCACCCAAAC
>JAFGRF010000088.1 GCA_016935295.1 Caldifarciminota bacterium
CCAGGGTCGGCTCGTGCGCAACAGCGGCGGGTGTTCACTTGAAAACGAAGGGCGCACCTGCTGCGGCCGCAGCGAACGCTGCGACAAACCGCCCTGCAGGGACGACAGGGGATGAACAAGGCCGATTCCTCCTGCGTGTACGGCCCGGTTCCTTCGCGACGTCTGGGTCGCTCCTTGGGAGTTGACTTGGTTCCGTTCAAGACTTGCACCTATGACTGCGTGTACTGCCAGTTGGGCCGGACCAGGAACAGAACCACCAGGCGAGAAGAGTATGTTCGGGTGGACGATGTGGTTGATGAGTTAAAACGGAAACTGGATACCGGATCGCCTTCTGATTACATCACGCTCGCCGGGTCAGGAGAGCCGACGCTGAATGCTCAAATCGGCGACCTGATCCGCAGAATCAAACGACTGACTCTCATCCCAGTGGCCGTCTGCACTAACGGCTCACTCCTGTGGATGCGCGAGGTCCGGGACTCGCTGCTGGCTGCTGATCTTGTGCTTCCGTCTCTGGATGCGGGGGACGAAGAGCTGTTCCGCTACGTGAATCGTCCACACCCGGGAATCGCATTCGACAGAATGGTGGACGGTCTTGTTGAGTTCACCAGTCAGTTCACTGGTTCCGTGTGGCTGGAGGTGCTTCTTCTTGACGGAGTCACGGGAATTCCCTTTGCGGTGAAGAAGCTTGCCGCGCTCGTGGAGAGAATCAACCCCGCGCGGGTTCAGCTCAACACGGTTTCCCGACCGCCTGCCGAGGAGTTCGCCCTCGCTGTTCCCGATAACCAGATGGAACGCTTCAGGGGATTTTTCCCGGTGAGAACCGAGGTTATCTGCGAAACCGGGCCGAAACGCTTGCGCCCCTCGCTGGCGGGAAGGGCCTCGGACGCGGACATTCTGGCACTATTGAGTAGACGTCCCTGCACCGCCCGTGACGTTGCTCGCGGACTCGGAATCCATCTGATGGAGGCGATCAAGCTCCTCGACCGGCTGGTCAGCGCAGAGAGAGCGCGGACTCTGATCTCGGGTAGTCGCACGTTCTACACCATTGTCGGGGCGGCCAGGGCTTCGGGGTCATAACGTGAAGCTCGCCCTAATCATCTCTTTCGCTCTGCTCGGGTCAGTCTGCTCGGTCGGGCTCGCCGGCCTGCTGCTTCTTCTCAAAGGAAAGCAACTGCGCTTTGTTACAGGCAGCCTGATCCCCTACGCCGTCGGCACTCTGCTTGGTGCCGCCTTCTTCGGCATGATTCCGCACGCGATGCTTCAGCTTGCCGGCACATCGGTCCTCCCCACGGTTCTATTCGGGATCATTCTGTTCTACGTGCTCGAGAAACTCGCCCTGTGGCGTCACTGCCACGAACAACCATGTGACGTTCACACCCGCGCTGGAACGATGATCCTGATTGGCGACTCACTCCACAACTTCGTCGATGGGGTAGCCATTACCGCCGCGTTTACGGGATCCGTTCCGCTCGGGATTGCCACTTCTGTGGCTGTCATTGCCCACGAAGTACCCCAGGAGGTCGGCGACTTCGCGATTCTGCTGGAAAGCGGTTATTCGCGCTCCCGCGCCTTTCTATACAACGCGCTGTCCAGTCTTACTGCACTGCTGGGAGCGGTGTTGACTTACTTCCTTCTTCCCTTTATTCAACCGCTGGTTCCTTACTTGCTTTCGGTGTCGGCAGCAAGCTTCATCTACATCGCGCTGGCGGATATCGTGCCGGGCAGGCGTGCCGTCGGCGGACTGCGAAGTCTCGCGTGGGAATTGCCACTGATGGTACTGGGCATGGGTACGATCTTTGCGCTCCGGCTGGATGCAGGACGGTAGGGGATTGATATGTCCAGGTTGACGACAGCGGTTGGGCATCAGGCAAGAGGGACGTCGGGTAGGGAGTTGGCCACCAGTGACCCCGAGGGTGCAGCAGAACGGTACGCCGTGTCAGGTCGGAAGAGATTCTGGCAGGAGATTTTTCGTAGGGAACTCGCGTACCTGGTTGAGCACCTGAAAGGGTGCAGCGACATTCTGAGCGTTGGTTGTGGTCCGGCAGTCATCGAAGGTGGATTGGCAAAGCGCGGTTTCAACGTCACCGGGCTGGACGTATCTCAAGAGGCGTTGAACCGCGCACCGGACAGCGTCAGAACCGTGGCGGCAAAAGCGGAGGATATGCCCTTTCCTCGCAGTTCCTTCGACGCCGTGGTCTATGTTGCTTCCCTACAGTTCATTGATGACTACCGAAAGGCGATAGAGAAATCCGTTTATGTCTTGCGTTCCGGCGGCAGGATTATCGTCATGCTGCTTAACCCCAAGTCGGAGTTCTTTAAGAGAAAGTCGCTCGACCCCGATTCATACGTACGCCGGATTCGGCATACGGACCTGAAGAAGATTGAACACGTGATTGCTGATAACTACGCGATCAGAACGGAATACTTCCTGGGTGTGAAGGGCGACGCCGTGCTGGCAGACCGCGTTGCCGGAAACGCGGTTTTGTATGTCGTCAGCGGAACAAAGAAGTCCCTAACGCCCGCAAGCGTGAACGCATGAAGGAACTCGTCGTCATCAGCGGCAAAGGCGGGACCGGCAAGACGAGTGTCACCGCCTCCTTTGCCGTGCTTGCCGAACGTCCGGTGATTGCCGACTGCGACGTGGACGCCGCTGACCTGCACCTCGTCCTGTCGCCGCAGGTGAAAGAACGCCACGAATTCCGGAGCGGCCATGAGGCGGTCATCCGCGAGAAGGACTGCATCGGTTGCGGCCTCTGCGTGACGTACTGCCGGTTCGACGCCGTGCAGGTCAGGGGGCGAGGGGCGGGGGGCGAGGGAAGAAGGACGGACGAAGAGACGTTTTTCGTTGACCCGGTGGCGTGCGAGGGTTGCGGGGTCTGCGTCCGGTTCTGCCCGGTGCAGGCGATTGACTTCCCGGAGCGCCGCTGTGGCGAGTGGATGGTCTCTGACACCCGTTGCGGCCCCATGGTCCATGCCAAGCTGGGCGTTGCCGCCGAGAACTCGGGCAAGCTCGTGTCGACCGTCCGGCGCGAGGCCCGCCGTATCGCCGAGCAGGAGCAACGCCCGCTCGTCATCATCGACGGACCGCCCGGCATCGGTTGCCCGGTCATCGCCTCGGTGACCGGTGCCACCCGGGTACTGGTGGTCACGGAGCCCACAGTCTCAGGCGAGCACGACCTGGAGCGAGTCCTCTCTCTGGCGAAGCACTTTAGTATTCCGGCCGCGGTGTGCGTCAACAAATGGGACATCAACCCGGCGATGACCGAGCGGATCGAATCGAAGGCGGCACAAAACGGTGCCCGCATTGCGGGCCGTATCCGCTACGACAATGCCGTCACCGCGGCTCAGTTGCAGGCGAAAGCCGTTGTGGAAACCGAGTCAAAATCGGCAGAAGATATTCGCGCTATCTGGCACGAACTGAAACTACAGGAGTAACGACATGGCAGCCCAGCCCGAACACGACAAAGAAACGACCGGCGCTTCGCCGGCGTGCGGCAGTTGCACCAAGACGGACTGCTCGGCAACCCAGCGCCGCAGCGGCGAGAGCGACCAGGATTTCAAAGACCGCCAACTGCTCGAATCGCGGCTCTGCCGCATCAAGCACAAGGTGGTCGTGCTCTCGGGCAAAGGCGGAGTCGGCAAGAGCACGATTGCGGTCAACCTCGCGGTTGCGCTGATGCTCGAGGGCAGGAAAGTCGGGTTGCTCGACGCCGACATCCACGGCCCCAGCGTGCCGACCATGCTCGGCCTCGAGGGCGAGCATCCCCAGGGCGGCCCCGACGGCCTGGTTCCTCCCGAAGTCGGCGGGCTCAAGGTGATGTCCATTGGTTTCTTCTTGAACAGCCCGGACGACGCCATCATCTGGCGCGGCCCGCTGAAGATGGGCGTGCTCAAGCAGTTTCTGAAGGACGTCACCTGGGGCGAACTCGACTATCTCATCGTCGACTCACCGCCCGGAACCGGCGACGAGCCGCTCTCGATAGTGCAGCTCATCGGCAAGGTGGACGGCGCCGTCATCGTCACGACGCCCCAGCGGGTCGCGGCGATAGACGTGCGCAAATCCGTCAACTTCTGCCGCCAGCTCAAGGTGCCGGTGCTGGGAGTGGTCGAAAACATGAGCGGGTTCGCCTGCCCGAAATGCGGCGACGTCACTCAGGTGTTCCGCACCGGCGCCGGACAGCAGATCGCCAAGGACATGCTGGTGCCGTTTCTCGGCGCGATACCGCTCGACCCGCAGGTCGCCGAGGCATCCGACAGCGGCCGGGCATTCGTCCACCAGTACGGGTCCACGCCGACCGCCAAGGCCATGCTCGCGGTGGTCAATCCTGTGCTCGCGCTGGAGAAGAACGACCAAACGGAAAGGAAAGAGAAATGATCAAAATCGCAATACCATTGGCCGACGGCAGGCTCTGTGCCCACTTCGGCCACTGCCAGCAATTCGCCCTGCTGGATGTAGACGAACAGACCGGCAAGACCACGAACCAGAAACTGCTGACCCCGCCGCCGCACGAGCCGGGCGTGCTGCCGCGCTGGCTGCGCGAACAAGGTGCGAACGTGATAATCGCGGGCGGCATGGGCCAGCGCGCCCAGCAGATCTTCGAGCAGAACGGCATCAAAGTGGTCGTCGGTGCGCCCTCGCACGGACCCGAGCAACTGGTTGCAGACTACTGCGCCGGCACCCTGGCCTTCGGCGCCAACCTCTGCGACCACTAGGGGACCACAGTGGCCAAAGTCGGCATCATCATCTGCTCCCGCTACGCCAGCTGCGGCGGCGGCAAATGCCTGCGCGCCATCCGGGAACGGGTCGGCGGCTTCGCCCGCTACCCCAAAGAGGAAACCGTTGAGCTCGTCGGCTACTCCTCCTGCGGCGGCTGCCCGGGTGGCAATATCGAGTACGTGCCGGAAGAAATGAAAAAGAACGGGGCCGAGGTTATCCACCTCGCGACCGGGCTGGTCGTCGGCTATCCCCCCTGCCCGCGGCTGGGCGCCTTCAAGGAACTGATTGAGAAGAAACACGGACTCAAAGCGGTTGTCGGCACTCACCCGATTCCGCTCAAATACTTCACGGCGCACGAGCGTCTCTCGTTCTGGAAGCACGGCGAGACTGCGGCCCTGGCCGCAGATCTGCTCAAGGAAAGCCGAGAAAGGATGGCAGCATATGACTGAAATACCCTCCGGTCCCACGACGGCCGCGATACTGCCGCAGCGCGTCTTCCTCACCAAAGGCGTGGGCGTCCACCGCGAGAAACTGGCAAGCTTCGAAGGTGCTTTGCGCGACGCCGGCATCGCGGCGTTCAACCTCGTCCGCGTCTCCTCCATATTCCCGCCCGGCTGCCGAATCCTGCCCCGTGCCAAAGGCCTGAAGACGCTCTCCCCGGGCCAGGTCACCTTTGTCGTGATGAGCGACAACGCCACCTGCGAACCGCACCGGCTCCTGTCGGCGTCGGTCGGCATCGCCATACCCAAGGACCCGACCAAGTACGGCTACCTGTCCGAGTACCACTCCTTCGGCGAGCGGGAAGCGAAGACGGGCGACTATGCCGAGGACCTGGCCGCGCAGATGCTCGCGACCACGCTCGGCGTCCAGTTCAACGCCGACACCAGCTACGACGAACGGAAAGAAATCTGGAAAATATCAGGCGAAATAGTCCGCACCCACAACGTCACCCAGAGCGCCATCGGCAACAAACGCGGCCTCTGGACGACCGTGGTCGCCGCCGCGGTATTCGCCTAGCCTCGTAACGCCGGCCCGACCCCCCGGACCCGCCTCGCCCACCCGGAAGCTCGAGGCTTGCGGCTCTCCGCCGTAGGGCTTGTGCCTGCGCTTGTGCCTGAGCGAGCCCGGCTCGCAGCCCCGCCACATCAACCTCCAATCTGGAATCTGAAGCGAGTTGGCTTGGGCTTGTGCTGCGACTGGGGATGAGGGACAAAGGACGAACGACTATGGTCTGCAGACGACGGACTCGCGGCTTCGCCGCGTCAATCTGCGAACGGTTGGATCGCGGGCCAATACGGTGCCTGTCCCTGGTTGTCGTCCCCAATTATCCGCAACTCCTGATGATGCCTCCAACCTTCTCCTCTATCTTCAATTCGGTCTCTCATTGTACCTCTCATTGTACGTCGGAAAGTACCGGCAAAGGAATCGTGAACTGGACCGCAAACTGCGCCGCGCACTGTGTTGTGAACTGGACTAC
>JAFGRF010000089.1 GCA_016935295.1 Caldifarciminota bacterium
ACCTTATTCCCGGGGGCGACGTCTCGACAATGGCGTTGCCGTCGTCATCAATCCACGAAGTCACCTGGGTCTTCGCCATCCGGGTCGTGTACTTGATGGCGTCATAGTGCTTGCCGCCCACGGTCAGACTCTCCCGCCCGAAAACCTTCACCTGAGCCAGCGACACACCCATCACCGCTGCGTCGAAGACCGCCACCCTGTAGGTCGAGTCCTCTGCAAAGTGCCTGGCCACCACCATCCGGCCCAGCGCCGAGGATGGATAGACCGGACCATCAAGCTTGATGCTGCGCTCTTCCTTGCTGCCCGGTGCAGTTATCCACAGCTCATTGCCGGCAACGCGCCCCTTTACCGCGAAAGCACGGTCTTGTGAAGAGAATGTGAAAGAGAAGTTCCGGAGTGCCAGGTCGGGACCGGTGAATGCTTCCGAATGGGATTGGACCTGCTGTTCGCTGCCGGCCATCGCCAGTGTCATCTTGATGAAACTCTCGAACCTGTACCCCTCCGGCAGCCGGTCGAAACGGTAGACCGAGTAGCCGACCTTCTGACCACCTATGGTTGAGGAAAGCCAGACCTCGGTATCCTGTGCACCGGGCCTGGACGTTCTGGTACCGCCACATCCGGCCGCAAGGATGCCTACTACCGCAAGCATGATACAGTTCCGCATAGTATGAGAGTAGTGTAACCGGGTTCGGCTGTCAATTTGGGCCGGTTCGGGACCCCAATCCCGATATTGAACCACGGTTAAACACAGATAGACACAGGCGTAGGAACAAGCCCGTACGTCATCACCCATTCGGTGTTCATCAGTGTTGATCTGTGGCTACTTTGATACCGGATTCAGGGCGGGACCGGCTTCTTGACAACCGATGGGCTCCCGCTACAATTCCCGCCGTCCAATGCTGACATTCCGCGGCGGAGTCCATCCCCACGAAAGCAAGGAAGGCACCGAACACAAACCCGTAGAGGTGCTGCCCCTGCCCGCGCGAGTTTTCATCCCGTTGTCCCAGCACACGGGTGCACCGTCCAAGGCCGTAGTGCAGAAGGGCAGCGAGGTGAAAACCGGCACGCTCATCGGCGAACCGGCCGGCCGTATCTCGGCCGCAACCCACGCTTCCGTTTCCGGCACGGTCGCGGAGATTACCGACCTGCCCCATCCTCTGACCGGCCGCCGCGGTCCCACTGTCGTCATCGACTCGGACGGCACTGACACGCCGGACGATGCCATCAAGGAACGCGACTATTCCGGGTTCGCAAACGAGCAGATTGTGGAAACGCTCCGCCTGTCAGGGGTCGTCGGGCTGGGCGGCGCGGCCTTCCCGACCTACTTCAAGCTCACCCCACCGAAAGAGAAACCGATTGACACCCTGCTCATCAACGGCTGCGAGTGTGAGCCCTTCCTCACCGCCGACCATCGCCTGATGCTGGAGCATCCGGCTGAGATTGTCGAAGGCGTGGCGATCATGTCCAGGGTCCTCGGCGTAAAGAACGTCCTCATCGTCATCGAGGACAACAAGCCCGACGCGGTGAAGGTGATGGCCGACGCGGCCTCCTCGTCAGGTTTCAAGGTGAAGAAGCTGAAGACCAAGTACCCGCAGGGCGCCGAGAAGCAACTCATCAAAGCCGTAATCAGGCGCGAGGTGCCGTCCGGGGGCCTGCCGATGGACGTCGGCTGTGTGGTTCAGAACGTCGGCACCGCGCTGGCGGTGCACGACGCCCTGCGCTACAACCGGCCGCTGTACGAGCGGGTGACAACCGTGACCGGCCCCGCTATCAGCGAGCCGAAAAACCTGCGCGTCCGTGTGGGCACCCCGGTCAAGAACCTGATAGACTTCTGCGGCGGGTATTCGGCCGAGGTAGGCAAGCTGGTTATGGGCGGACCGATGATGGGCATCGCGGTCAGCACCGACGAGGTGCCGGTGCTCAAGGGCACATCCGGTGTGCTGGTGCTCGACCGGCCGGCGACCGTTTTCGCCGAGCACGACTGCATCCGTTGCGGCCGTTGTATCGAGGCCTGCCCGATGGGGCTGGCCCCGCTGCGCCTGAACAACCTCATCCGACGCGGCAAGCTGGAACAGGCCAAGGCCGAGCACGTGAAGGACTGCATCGAATGCGGATGCTGTGCCTTTGCCTGCCCGGCGAAGATAAGACTGGTCCACCAGTTCAAGTACGCCAAATCCGAGCTTGCGGCAATGGAGCGGAAACAGTGAGCGAAGAACCGAAGGCCACGTCCTCCACCTCTACCTCTGCTTCTACTCCGCTGTTCGTAGTCGCCGCATCGCCACACGTCCGGTCCCAGGCAACTGTCAACCGCATCATGTGGCTGGTGGTGATTGCGCTGCTGCCCGCGCTCGGCGGCTCGGTCTACTTCTTCGGCCTGAAGTCGCTCCTGCTCGTTCTGCTCTGCGTGGTCTCATCGGTGCTGTTCGATGCGCTTGCCCAGAAGGCCTTGGGCCGCAAGATAACCCCGCTCGACGGAAGCGCGGTAATAACCGGAATGTTGCTTGCCTACAACCTTCCACCCGGCGTCCCGCTCTGGCTGCCGGTCGTGGGCGCCGCGTTCGCCACGATTGTGGTCAAGCAGTTCTTCGGCGGACTCGGGCACAATTTCATGAATCCGGCTCTCGCTGCCCGGGCTTTCCTGATGGTCTCCTGGCCTACGCAGATGACCTCGCTCTGGCTTAAGCCAAATGGCGGACCGCTGTCCGGCCTGGACGCAGTCACCGGCGCCACGCCGCTCTCGCTGGTCCGCCGCGCTTCCGAGGTCGCGCCCGCCGGAGTGGACCCGGCCGAACTCATCCGCCAGGCCAACTCACTGCCCCTCCTCAAGAAACTCTTCCTCGGCAACGTCGGCGGTTGCCTGGGCGAGACTTCGGCGCTGCTACTGCTCATCGGCGCGCTCTTCCTCATTGCCATTCGCGTGGTCGACTGGCGCGTTCCGGCTGCCTACCTGGGTACGGTAGTTGTGTTGGCGTTGGTACTGCCCAATAGTCACTTGACGCCGTGGTTCCACATCTTCTCCGGCGGAATCATCCTCGGTGCGTTCTTCATGGCCACCGACTACGTAACCGTTCCGGTTACCGCCAAAGGCCGCATCATCTTCGGCATCGGCTGCGGCGTCATCACAATGCTCATCCGGCTATATGGTGGCTACCCCGAAGGATGCTCCTATTCGATCCTGCTCATGAACGTCGCCACTCCGCTCATCGACCGGCTAACCAAACCGCGGCTGTTCGGAGCGCTGCCGCGCGCCAAGGCAACCTCCTGATGGTCAACAGCAAAGCCTGGATGGTGATATCGCTGGTGCTGACCTGTATTATCGCTGCCGTTGCCCTGTCCCAGGTCTACTCGATAACCAGGCCGGTAATCGACGACCAGGCAGCCGAGGCGCTCAAGGCCTCGCTCTCCGAAGTCCTGCCCGAAGCGGCCGAATTCGCCGAACTGGAACCGGGAACGGTCTGGTCGGCCGATGACGCGGCCGGGAACAGAATCGGCATCGTCTGCAAGACGAGCCCGCGCGGCTACGGCGGGCCGGTGACGGTCATCGTGGGCCTCGACACCACTGGTCGCATCACCGCCATCGGAATCGGTGCGAACATCAGAGAAACGCCCGGACTCGGCCTGAAGGCTCGCGAGGCCTGGTTCCGCGACCAGTTCCGAGGAAAGACCGAATCCGAAGTGGCGCTGAAGCGCGACAACGGCACCATCGACGCCATCTCCGCGGCGACGATCACCTCGCGGGCCGTGACCGACGGAGTCAAGCAGGCGATCACGCAATACTCACACTACCTGTCCCGATGACAAACCCACCGTCCCGCTGGCAGTACTTCACGAGCGGCATCATCAAAGAGAACCCGGTCCTCATCCTGATGATCGGGCTCTGCCCCACGCTGGCGACGAGCGTGTCCGTCCGCGACGCGCTGGGTATGGCTGCGGCCACGTCCTTCGTTCTCCTCGGCTCCAACCTGGTCGTTTCGCTCATCCGCAAGGTCGTCCCTGCCTCGGTCCGCATACCCATCTTCATCATCGTCATTTCCACATTCGTGACCATCATCGACTACGTGCTCCAGGCCTACCAGCCGGCCCTCTACCGCGTACTCGGCGTCTTCGTGCCGCTGATTGTAGTGAACTGCATCATCCTCGGCCGGGCCGAAGCGTTCGCCTACGGCCACGGCGTGTTCGACTCGCTGCTCGACGCGCTCGGCAAGTCGGCCGGCTACGCGCTGGTCATGCTGGTCATGGGCAGCTTGCGCGAGATACTCGCCGCCGGCACCTGGTTCGGGTACGCGGTCACGCCATCGTGGTTCCGGGCCGCACCGGTGCTCTTCATGATCTTTCCGCCCGGCGCGTTCTTCCTAATCGGCATCCTCAAAGGGCTGGTCAACCGGCTGACCGCGCAGAAGACCTAGGAGGCATACATGAACCCGGCCAAGATACTGATGGGCGCCTTCCTCGTGAACAACATCATTCTGATGAGGTTCCTCGGTCTCTGCCCGTTCTTCGGCGTCTCGACGGCAGTCGAAACCTCGGTCGGAATGAGCGCCGCGGTGCTGTTCGTCATGATGCTGGCCGCCTGGGTCTCCTGGCTGCTCTACCACGTGCTCCTGCTGCCGCTCGGTCTCGTCTTCCTGCGCACCGCGGTCTTCATCCTCGTCATCGCCGGCCTGGTTCAGTTCGTTGAAATGGTCCTCAAGCGCTACATGCGCGGCCTCTACTCCGCCCTCGGCATCTATCTTCCGCTGATCACCACCAACTGCGCCATCCTCGGAGTCACTTTCCTCAGCATCGACTACCAGTTCAACCTGCTCCAGGCCACCCTCTTCGCCGTCGGCACGGCGCTCGGCTTCGCCCTGGCCATCATCCTCTTCGCCGCCATCCGCGAGCGGCTCGAGGACGCGCCGATATCGCCTTCGTTCAAGGGCTACCCGATCGCCTTTGTCGGAGCGTCGCTCGTGTCGCTCGCCTTCCTCGGATTCACGTCGCTCTTCGGTATCTCCCTCTAGCCGATGGACTGGACGCTCGTCCTGCTTTCGGTCGCCGGGCTTGGCGGGCTCGGGCTCATCATCGGCGTGGTGCTCGTGCTTGCCTCCATCAAACTGGCGGTCAAGGTCGACGAACGCGAAGCCGCGGTCCGGGCGGTGCTGCCCGGAGCCAACTGCGGAGCCTGCGGCTTCCCGGGCTGCGACGGCTACGCGGCCGCGGTCGCCGCCGGAACGGCCGAGCTCAACAAGTGCTCGGTCGGCGGAGCCAGCGTCGCCCGGAGCATCGGCGAAATCATAGGACAGGATGCGGGAGCGGCCGAACCGATGG
>JAFGRF010000090.1 GCA_016935295.1 Caldifarciminota bacterium
GCGCATCGTCAACTGGTGCCCGCGCTGCGGCACTGCGGTCTCCGACCTCGAAGTGAAGTTCACGGACGAAAACTCGCACCTGTGGTACATCCGCTACCCGCTGGCCGACGGTTCCGGGCACCTGACCGTGGCGACGACCCGGCCCGAGACGATGCTCGGCGACACAGCGGTGGCCGTCAACCCGGAGGACGGGCGGTTCAAGGCGGTCGTCGGCAGGCAGCTCAGGCTGCCGCTGACCGACCGGCTGATACCGGTGGTCGCCGACCCGGCGGTCGAGAAGGAGTTCGGCACCGGCGCGGTGAAGGTGACGCCGGCGCACGACCCGGTCGACTTCGAGATCGGCGAGCGGCACAGGCTCGAACGCATCCAGGTCATCGGTGACGATGCGAAGATGACCGAGCTTGCGCCGGTCAAGTACCGGGGTATGACGCGCGAGGAATGCCGCAGGGCCGTGGTCCAGGACCTGGAGACGGCCGGCCTGATGGAGAAGATCGAGGACTACCGCCACTCGGTCGGCACCTGCGACCGTTGCGAGACGGTAATCGAGCCGCTGGCGTCGATGCAGTGGTGGGTGAAGATGAAGCCGCTGGCCGGACCTGCGATCAAGGCAGTGGAAGACGGCCGGGTGAAGTTCTACCCCGAGCGGTGGAACAAGGTCTACCTCGAGTGGATGAAGAACATCCGCGACTGGTGCATCTCGCGCCAGCTCTGGTGGGGTCATCGCATTCCGGTCTGGTACTGCGACTGCGGCGAGATTGTCGTCGCGCGGCAGGACCCGACCGAGTGCCCGAAGTGCCATTCGAAGAAGCTGCGGCAGGATGAAGACGTGCTCGATACCTGGTTCTCGTCCGCGCTCTGGCCGTTCTCGACCATGGGCTGGCCCGACGAATCCGCGGCCGACTTCAGGAAGTTCTTCCCGACCGATTTCCTGACTACCGACCCGGACATCATCTTCCGCTGGGAGGCGAGGATGATTTTCTCGGCACTGGAGTTCACCGGCAAAGTGCCTTTCGACGACGTCTACATCCATTCGACCGTGCTCGACAAGTCGGGGGCGCGGATGAGCCGGTCCAAGGGTATCGGTGTCGACCCACTGGAGATATTCGACAAGTACGGCACCGACGCGGCCCGGTTCACCATCTGCTACCTCGAGAGCCAGTCGCAGAGCTACCGGCTCTGGAACGAGCGGTTCGAATTGGGCCGCAACTTCTGCAACAAGGTCTGGAATGCGTGCCGGCTGGTCGCGCCGAGCGTGACCGGCGCCGGCCGAACCGCGGCCGAGCTGCAGGCGGTGGATAACTGGATCCGCCAGCGGTTCAATTCGGTACTGGAGCGCGTGAACGCCGGGCTCGAGCGTTACACCTTCTCGGCCGTGGCCGCGGCGCTGTACGACTTCTTCTGGCACGACTTGTGCGACTGGTACCTGGAGTTTGCCAAGGGCAGGATGAAGGCCGGCGATCCGGCGGTCAAGGCGACGCTGCACGACGTCTTCCGGGGCACGCTGCAGCTCTTGCACCCGATCATGCCGTTCATCAGCGAGGAGCTCTGGCATCGGCTGGGCTTCTCCACCGGCTCGATTCTCCAGTCGACATGGCCGGACAAGCTGAACCTGGACGGGGCCGCGACCGCCCGGGTCGAGACGATGCGGGAACTGATCGTCGCGGTGCGGAACATCCGTGCCGAGATGGAGGTGCCGGTCAAAGCTGCGGTCGACTGCATCGTGAAGACGGAAGACGGGCAGCTTGCCGAGTTCCTGAGGCAGAACGAACTGCTGGTCACGGAGCTGGCCAAGGTGTCGGGACTCCGGTTCGAGACGGCGCGGCCGTCCAGGTCTTCGATTGCCGTGCTCTCGGGCTGCGAGGTCTACGTGCCGCTCGGGGACGTCGTCGACGTCGAGAAGGAGCTCGTCCGCATGCGCAAGGAAATCGCCGGCCTCGAGCAGCTCATCGCCGGCATCGACACCAAGTTCGCCAATCCCCACTTTGCCGCGCGTGCCAAGCCCGAGGTGGTAGAGGCCGAGCGCAACCGCAGAGCCGAGTTCGCCAGCAAGCTGGAGCGGCTGAGGAAGCAGCATGACTCGTGGCTGTAGGAAGGAACGGGATCGGTGCCTGCTCACTTGTATCTTCAGCGGCATTGTGCTAGGATTCTAGCATGAAGTCGTTCATCTCGAGCCTCGGTTGGATCATGTTCCTGGCGCTGGCCGTCGGTTTCCTGGTGTTCTACAACTTCGCCTATGCTCCGCGCGCGGACCGGATCGTCCGACAGCAGAACGAGATAAACATGTGGATCGGTCAGCTGCAGCAGGTGAACGACAGCATCAAGCGGGTCGGAACGCAGCCGGATACCGTGTTCAGCGTCTCGTACTCGTTCGACGAGCTGTTCGGTGGCGCGACCGACCTGAAGTTCGTGCCCTCAGCCGATTCGCTGCTCCGAACGTGCGTGACTTCGCTGCAGTCGCACGCTGGCCCGGTCGAGGTCATCGGTCACGCCAGAGCCGGTCAGGTTCCGTCGGCGGCAAAGGACCGGTATCCGGGCAGCTGGGACTACGCCGCCGCCGCGGCCGGGGCCGTCGCGACCCGCCTTGCCGCGTGGGGTGTGGCCCCGGATCGAATCAGGGTGCTGAGCTTCCTGGACTCGCGTGCGACCGGTGCAGTTCCCGGTGCCGCCACGCAACGAGTTGAAATAGTCGCAAGGTATCGGTGACCAGTCGCGCGCTCGTGGGCCTGGCGCTGCTGGCCGGATTCGTCCTGGCGCAGACGCCTGACACGCTGCCGCCACCGCCGGAGCCGCCCGACAGCACGTTCAGGGTTGACACAGTGAGTCGTTATCGTCCGGCCAAGTCCACGGGCACCGCAGTCCTGCTTTCCTTCCTTCTGCCCGGCGGCGGCCAGGTTTACACAGGTAACTGGTGGAAGGCGGCGGTGATTGCTCCGGCTGAAGTGACACTGGGATACTACACGGTGAGGGAACACCTCGCCGCAACCGACGCGCTGCACAACGGAGATTCAACCGCATACGTACAGCACCGCGACCGGCGGACAGTGCTGCTCTGGTGGACCGGAGCGGTGGTGGCTTTCTCGATGGCCGATGCCTACGTCTCGGCCCAGATGTACGGGTTTGACCGGGAGATGCATCTGACTCTGGGCATGATGCGAGCCGGGATCGCGATGGAGTTCTAGCTTTGAGTACACTGGTGGCGGCGGCCGGGAGATTCCAGATGGATGTCCTGACTCGCGCAGCGCGGGCGGTGGCGGGCACCGACTGCGACTCAGGAGGCTGGGGGCTGGCGCACTGCTACGGCAATCGGCTGGAAACCGTCAGGTCGGCCCAGCCATGCGCGCAGGACCCGGACTTCAGCAAGCTGGACGAGCTTCGTACCGACATGGTCCTCGTCAGCATTGGCGGCGCGGCTACTACTTCGCCGCGCGAACTCAAACCCTATGTCAGACGCGAGGCCGGCCACGTCTGGGCTTTCTGCCATCCCGGAGCGGTGAAGGGCGAGGGGCGGCTCGAGACCGGCGGCCGCATAGCCGACTCCAGGAATCCGAGCGAGCGGTACTTCCTCCACTTGCTGAGCAAGCTGGACGAGCAGTCCCCGGTCGAATCCCTCACAAACGCCATCGCCGCGCTGGAGGATGAGGGATCGCTTTCGTTCTGCATGATGTGCGCCGAGATGGCGCTGGTCGGGTGCTGGTACGGGGGTGCGCACGAACCGGGCGGGCCTCTGTGGTTGGGAGAGGGTGGACTGGCCAGGTACGTCAGTACCAAACCGCTTGTTTCCCTGCCCGAAGTCCGCTGGCAGGCGATGCCCAACCGCACCGTCCTTGCTATCACGCGGACGCGGCGCGAATTGCCCTAGCCACTCTGCGGCAGCGCCTCTTTCGCTTTCCGTCCTGCCAAGACTGAAAAAGAAAACGGCCGCTGGGCCGCATCGGTAGCCTGGCTTCTGGCCGGCCGCTACTTCTTGGTGCCGGCTGTGCGCTGGCCGAATTCCACGAGTTCGCGAAATCCCTTGGGATCCGCAGCAGAGGCGATGGCGGTCTCGTAGGTGACCTTGCCATATCGGTACAACTCGGCGAGGTAGGCATCGAACGAAATGCTGCCCTCGGCCTGACTGGTCTGGATAGCCGAGGCCAAGTGCTCGGTCTTGCGTTCGCGGATCAGGTTACGCACTGCTGGCGTGGCCATCATTATTTCGTAGCAGCCAACTCGTCCCTTGCCTCCGGCCTTCAGAAGGAGACGCTGGGAAATAACAGCGAGCAGAGACAACGAGAACTGGATACGAATCTGGTCCCGGATTTCAGGCGGGAAGATGTCGATGAACCGGGTAATGGTCTCCGGGGCGTTGGTCGTGTGCAGCGTGCCGATGACCAAGTGCCCGGATTCTGCGGCCCAGATTGTCGCTTCCGATGTCGCCAGGTCTCGAATCTCAGCTATGAGGATGACGTTCGGGTTGGAACGCAGTCCCTTCATGACCGCCTCGCGGAAGGAGGAGACGTCCACTCCGACCTCACGTTGAGTCACGAGGCCGTTCTTGTGGTCGTGGTTGAACTCTATCGGGTCCTCGATGGTGAGGACGTGGCGCGGACTCTCCAGGATGTAGTCGACGAAGGTTGCCTGCGTTGTCGTCTTGCCCATACCGGTGGGACCGGTCACGAGAATGAGGCCGTGCGGGCGGTCGAGGAGAGTCTTGAGGCGCGGGATAAGGTGCGTTGTTACAAAGAGCTCCTCGAATGAGAGAATACGTCTCGGAATGAGCCGGAGCGCCATGCCGAAGTAGCCCTTCTGTTTGTAGACGGCTACCCGGAAACGGGCCATATTGCGGTAGTTGAGCGCGAAGTCGCCACCGCCACCGTTGTCAATCTGAGCGCGCAGATGCCGCAAGTCCTTGGTGGCGATGTTCTTGAAGCTCTCGGTCATTTCGGGAATGAGGACCGGGCAGCCCTCAATGGGATGGAGGTAGCCGTCGATACGCAGTGTCGGCGGCCGTCCTACGGTCATGTGCAGGTCGGACGCATTCCGCTTGATGCACTCAGCCAGGAGTGTATCGAAGAACTCTTCGTCGGTCATAACCTGCATTAATATACGGCCTCCCCGCGGCAAGTCAAGTTTTTAACCGAACGACGTCCATGATTCTTGACAGTGTGCACCGGCGGATTTATGCTTTTAGTCCACCAATGGCGACATCTCATTCGTCGGCCGAGCTGCTTGAGCAGATAGAAACGCTCAGCGGTCAGGCCGTAGGCGACTGCTACCAGTGCGGCTGTTGCACGTCGGGATGCCCGATCGGCGAGGCGATGGACCCGCCGCCGAGCAAGGCAATCAGGCTGTTGCAGTTGGGCAGAGCCGACGCCCTGCTGCGCACAGAAGGGATATGGATGTGTGCGAGTTGCATGGTCTGCGGGACGCGTTGTCCTAGAGCCGTCGACTACGCACGAATCGCCGAAGCCTGCCGGGCGCTGATACTGCGCTCGCGGCAGAGCAAGGTGGATCCGGATACCGTGACCGCGCCGGAACTGGAGGAGATTCCCCAGCAGGCGTTCATCGCCGCCTTCCGCAAGTCCTCCGTATGACGAAGTACGTCTACTACCCCGGCTGCACGCTCTACACCAAGGCGCGGAGCTTGGACCTCTGTGCGCGCAAGGCAGCCGAGAAGGTCGGGTTCGAGTTGGTCGAAATGCCGTCCTGGAATTGCTGCGGAGCAATCTACAATGCCACGAGCGACGACCTCGCGGCCCAGGTCGGACCGGTGCGCAACCTGGCCAAGGCCAGCCAGTTGGGCGACAAGCTGGTGACCCTGTGCGCCGCCTGTCACAACGTCCTCAAGCGCGTGCAGAATCGACTGGACCAGCCGGGCAACGAGGTCGAGAGTGAGCGGCTCAAGACGTTCGTGGACGAGAAGTTCGAGCGGCCGGTCAAGGTGCTTCACTATCTTGAGGTTTTGAAGAACGAGATCGGGTGGGACAAGGTGAAAGAGAATGTCACCAAGCCGCTGGCCAAGCTGAAGGTCGCGTCATACTACGGATGCTTGATGGTACGGCCCAAGGAAGTGCTCAGTTTCGACGACGCCGAGAACCCGCAGGTGATGGATGACCTGATGCGGGTCCTCGGTGCGGAGCCCACGCGGTTTGACTTCAAGGCAGAGTGCTGCGGCGGGTACTTGGTTGTGAATCGCCGTGATGTGGCAAAGGGGGCGTCGCAGAAGATACTGGACAACGCCAAGGCGTGGGGAGCAGAGGCGGTTGTGACGACCTGCCCGTTATGCCAATACAACCTGGACAAGCTGAGAGCAACGACCGAGGACGCGCTGCCGGTGTTCTATTTCACGCAGCTCCTTGGGATCGCGGTCGGGCTCGATCAAGATGACTTGGGACTGGAACACAATTCGGGCGACCCGGTCGGGTTCCTGAAGTCGAAGGGACTGCTCTAGCATGGACGAAGCAGTTCGTCCGGCCGAGAACAGGCGGCCACGAGTCGGCGTCTTCGTCTGCCACTGCGGCATCAACATCTCCGGCACGGTGAAGATACCCGAGGTCCTGGAGCGCGTCGGCAAGATGCCCGGCGTCGCAGTCGTCAAGGACTACAAGTACTGCTGCTCGGACCCGGGGCAGCAGATGGTACGTGACTCGGTGAAGGCCGACAGGCTCGAGCGCGTGATAGTCGCGTGCTGTTCGCCGACCCTGCACGAGACTACTTTCCGCACCGCCTGTGCCGAGGCCGGTTTGAACTCCTACCAGTGCGAGATTGCCAACATCCGCGAGCAGTGTTCGTGGGTCACTGAGGACAAAGATGAGGCAACCGCTAAGGCGACCGAGATCATCCGCACGACCATGGCCAAGACGGTCCTCGACCAGCCGCTGGAGCCCATTACCGTTTCCATCAACAAGCGTGCCCTCGTGGTAGGCGCGGGAATCGCAGGTATCCAGGCTGCCCTGGACATCGCCAATGCCGGATACGAGGTCGTGCTGGTCGAGAAGGAGCCTTCCATAGGCGGGCACATGGCCCAGCTTTCCGAGACATTCCCGACGCTTGATTGCTCGCAGTGCATCCTCACTCCGCGCACGGTTGAGACCGGCCGGCATCCCAAGATCAAGCTAATGACCTATTCGGAGATTGACAGCGTCGCCGGCTACGTCGGCAACTTCAAGGTCAGGATAAAGAACAAGGCGCGGTACGTCGATTTCAAGGCCTGCACTGGTTGCGGAGCATGTCTTGAGAAGTGCCCGGGTAGAACCGAGTCGTGGTTCGAGCGCGGGCTGACCAAAGGCAAGGCGATCTACCGGTTGCTGCCGCAGGCGGTGCCAAACAAGCCGGTGATTGACGCCAAGGCCTGCATCTACCTGACCAAGGGGAAGTGTGGTGTCTGTGCCAAGGTCTGTCCGACCGGTGCCATCCGCTACGACGATACCGACAGATTCGTCGAGGAAGAGGTCGGCGCGATTGTGCTCGCGACCGGGTACGAGCTGTTCGACGCAGCCAGGCTCGGGTCGTACGGTTTGGGCCGGGTTCCGGACGTAATCGACGGGCTTGCCTTCGAACGGCTGCTATCCGCCTCCGGACCGACGTCGGGCGAGGTGAAGCGGCCGTCCGACGGCAGGGTGCCGAAGAAAGTGGTGTTCGTGCAGTGTGCCGGGTCCCGTGATTCGACTGCGGGGATGCCATACTGCTCGAAGATTTGCTGCATGTACACGGCGAAGCAAGCCATCCTGTACAAACACCGGGTACACGATGGCGAGGCGACCATATGCTACATCGATGTCCGGACACCGGGGAAGGGTTTCGAGGAATTCTACAAGCGGGCAACTGACGACGGCGTGACCTACATCCGCGGCAAGCCTTCGAAGATATTCCGGCGCGGGGACAAGACCGTAGTGTGGGCCGCTGATACGCTGGCCGGCAGGAAGGTCGAGCTCGAGGCGGACTTGGTGGTGCTGGCGACCGCCGTCGTCGCCAACCCTGACGGTGTCGCGTTGGCGCGGAAGCTGAAGACTCAGATTGACGCTCACGGCTTCATGACCGAGGCGCACCCGAAGCTCAGGCCGGTGGAGACTCTGACTGCTGGATATTTTCTCGCCGGTTGCGGCCAGGGACCCAAGGACATCCCGGAGACGGTAGCCCAGGCTTCGGCAGCCGCTGCCAAGGTACTGGCGATGTTTGGTAATACGCGGCTGACCCACTCGCCGACAACCGCACAAGTGGATGAGGAGATCTGCGTCGGCTGCGGCTACTGCGAGAGGACCTGCGCGTATGAGGCGGTCAAGGTTGACCCCGGGAAAAAGAAGGCGGTCGTGAACGCGGCGCTCTGCGAGGGGTGTGGCGCGTGCGCGGTAGCCTGTCCTTCAGGCGCGATGACCCACAAGAACGCAACCAAGAAAGCCATCTTCGAGATGGCGGACAGCTTCTAGAATGGCCCAAGACAAAGAAGCAGTTTCCAACCCGCCCGGCGGCAATAGCAACGCGCCGGTTGGTGCAGTGCTGGTGGTTGGTTCGGGTATCGGCGGTATTCAG
Source organism: Caldifarciminota bacterium (assembly GCA_016935295.1). Lineage (GTDB taxonomy): Bacteria > Hydrothermota > Tepidihabitantia > Tepidihabitantales > Tepidihabitantaceae > UBA2258. The sequence continues at coordinate 8,509 of JAFGRF010000090.1, forward strand.
TCCGCCCTAGAACTAGGCGAGGCCGGGTTCAAGGTCTACCTGCTTGATGAAGGACCGGCCATCGGCGGCGTCATGGCGATGCTCGACAAGACCTTCCCTACCAACGACTGCTCGATGTGCATCCTGTCGCCGAAGCTCGTCGGAACCGGACGGCACCAGAACATCGAGCTGCTCAACTACTGTGAACTGCTTGGTCTTGAAGGTGAGCCGGGCCGATTCAAGGCGCGGATTCGCCGCAAGCCGCGATACGTCCTGCTCAACAAGTGCACCGGTTGCATGGACTGCACTAAGGTCTGCCCGGTTGTCGTTCCGGACGAGTACAACCAGAAGCTGGCGACGCGGCGCGCGACCTATAAGCTCTACCCGCAGGCGATTCCCAACGCGGTGGCTATCGAGAAGAACGAGGGCAAAGCGCCGTGCCGCCTCGCCTGCCCGTCGGGCGTGAACGCGCAGGGCTACGTCGCGCTGATATCGCAGCGCAAGTTCAAAGAGGCCTACGAACTGGTGCGCGAGCGGCTGCCGTTCGTCGGCATCTGTGGTCGTGTCTGCCATCATCCCTGCGAGCAGGAGTGCAACCGCAAGGAATATGAGTCGCCCGTATCCATACGAGCTCTGAAGAGGTTTGCTGCGGACTACGTGTACGCGAACAAGATCGAGTATTCGGTCATCAAGGAGCCGGCAGCGGAGCGTGATGAGAAGGTGGCGATTGTCGGAGCCGGTCCGGCCGGGCTGACCTGCGCACTGGATCTGAGAGCCAAGGGTTACAAGGTGACTGTGTTCGACGCTGCCGACAAACCGGGGGGCATGATGCGCTGGGGCATACCCGCCTACCGGCTGCCGCGAGAGACACTCGACCGTGAGATCAAGGATATCACCGATACCGGCGTCGAACTCAGGCTCAGGAGTCCGGTCAACGGGAGCGCCGGCATCCAGCAGCTACTCGGGCAGGGATTCTCGGCTGCCTTTGTCGCACTCGGGTGCAGCAAGAGCCGTACGCTGAAGATCGACGGCATGGACCTCGACGGCGTACTCCATGGCATCGAGTTCCTGCGCGAGGTCAACGCCGGGAAGAAGCCGAAGGTCGGCAGGCGGGTCGTGGTCATCGGCGGCGGCAATGTTGCGGTGGATGTTGCGCTCTGCGCCCGGAGGATGGGCGCTGACGACGTGACCATGGTCTGTCTGGAGTGTCGTGACGAGATGCCGGCTCACGAGTGGGAAATTGCCGACGCCGTGGCCGAGGGCGTGAAGCTGAATCCGTCGTGGGGCCCGCAGGCGATTGCCGGCGAGAACGGCAAGGTGACGGGCCTCAGGACCATCGAGTGCACGCGCGTGTTTGACGATGCGCACAAGTTCAATCCTGAGTTCGGATGTACTGAAGGATTCGCGCCGGCCGATACCGTGATACTCGCAATCGGCCAGGCAGTCGATGCCGATGGGTTCGAAGGGTTCGAACGGGGGCCGGGGAGGACTTTCAAGGTCGACCCACTGACGCTTGAGACCTCGATGCCGGGCGTGTTTGCCGGCGGCGACATGGTGTCGGGGCCTGCTTCGGTCATCGAGGCGGTGAATGCCGGACACGAAGCCGCGATTTCCATCGACCGGTTCGTCAACCGGCAGGATCTGGCCGAGGGACGTGCAAAGCCGAAAGAGCAGGCGGCGAAGGCCGAGGAATCGGCCGCGGCGCGAGCAAAGATCGAGCGGCGGGAACGGATGGCTGAGCCGTCTTTACCGGCGAACGAGCGTGAAGGCAACTTCCGCGAGGTCGTGCAGGTATTCACCGAGGAACAGGCCGTGGCCGAGGCGCAGCGCTGCCTGAATTGCGGTATCTGCTCCGAGTGCATGCAGTGTGTCGCTGCCTGTGAGGCGAAGGCAATCGACCACACGCAGGTCGCGTCCGAGGACGAAATCGAAGTCGGCGCGGTTGTGCTCTCGGCCGGGTTCAAGGAGTACAAGCCGACCGGCGACTACGGCTATGGTTACGGAAGGTACCCGAACGTGGTGACGAGCCTCGAGTTCGAACGGATCCTTTCGGCTTCCGGTCCCTACGAAGGTCACGTGAAGCGGCCGAGCGACCTCAAGCAGCCGAAGAAGATCGCATGGATCCAATGCGTGGGCTCACGCAACGCCGAGCACTACTACTGCTCGTCCGTCTGTTGCATGTATGCTACCAAGGAAGCGGTCATTGCCCGCGAGCACTGCGGCGGCAACCTGGACTGCCATGTTTACTACATGGATATGCGCTGCTTCGGCAAGGACTTCGAGAAGTACTACGACCGGGCAAAGGATGAGTACGGTGTCCAGTTCCGCCGCTGCAAGGTGAGCGCGCTCACCCGGGTCGAAGGGAGCGAAGACCTCTCGATTTCCTATGAAGATGAGGCGGGCACCCTCAGGCAGGAACAGTATGATATGGTAGTGGTTTCGACCGCGCTTGCTGCCAATCCGCGTGTCACTGAGATGGCCCGCCGCATCGGCGTCGCCGTTGACGAGCAGGGGTTCGTGAAGACCGACCGGTTCGAACCGGTTTTGACTGAACGGCCGGGCGTCTATGCCTGCGGTGCGCTGGTCGAGCCCAAGGACATCCCCGAGACCGTAACCGAGGCGACCGGCGCCGCCGGCGCGGTCGCTGCACTGCTCGCCCCGGCGCGCAACACGCTGGTTCGACCCAAGGAGTATCCGCCGTTTCGCGACGTATCGGGCGAGGACCCGCGCATCGGGGTTTTCATCTGCAACTGCGGCATAAACATCGGCGGCGTCGTGAAGGTGCCGAGCGTGGTCGACTACGCCCGGTCCTTGCCCGATGTTGTCTTCGCCGACGAGAACCTTTTCACCTGCTCGCAAGATACGCAGCAGAAGATCCGGACCGCCATCGATGAGCACAGGCTCAACCGCGTGGTCGTCGCGTCCTGCACTCCGCGGACGCACGAGCCGCTCTTCCAGGAAACGTTGGCCGAGGCGGGTCTGAATCCCTACCTCTTCACGATGGCCAACATTCGGGACCAGTGCTCGTGGGTGCACATGCAGGAGCCGGAGGTCGCGACGGAGAAATCGAAGGAGCTCGTGCGGATGGCGGTGGCCAATTCCCGACTGCTTCGTCCTCTCACGACCTCGCCGCAGGCGATTGTCCAGAAGGCGCTGGTTATCGGCGGCGGGCTTGCCGGAATGACTGCGGCAATCGCGGCTGCCGACCAGGGGTTCGAAACGTTCCTGGTCGAGAAGAGCGACCGGCTCGGCGGCAACCTGCTGCGGCTCAAGTACACCGAGACCGGTGACGACCTTGCCGGCTACGCCGCGCGGCTTGAGCAGAGGCTCCGGGCGCACCCGAAGATCCAGGTGTTCACGGGTTCGGAACTTGCGGCCGTGACCGGCTACGTTGGCAACTACAAGACAACGATACGGTCAACAGGTAATGGCCGCGAGCCGACTGCCGTCGAGCACGGCGTCTTCATTGTCGCGACCGGCGCTGAGGAGTATCATCCGACCGAGTTCCTTTATGGCAAAGACCCGCGGGTCAAGACGCAGACCGAACTGGAGGCGATTCTCAGCGATACGCCGGACAAGGCGAAGGAACTGAAGCACGTCGTGATGGTCCAGTGCGTCGGCTCGCGGGAGAAGGACCATCCGTGGTGCTCTCGCATCTGCTGCACCGAAGCGGTGAAGAACGCCCTCAAGCTGAAGAGCCTGAACCCGAAGGCGAACGTCTACGTCCTGTATCGGGATATGCGCACCTACGGGTTCAAGGAGAAGCTCTACCGCGACGCGCGCGAGGCCGGGGTGATGTTCGTCCGGTTCGACCCGGAAACGAAGCCGGAGGTGAAAGCCGGAGACAAAGGGCTGCACGTATCGGTCGACGACCCCGTGCTCCAGCGCCGGCTCGGGATCAACGCCGACCTGTTGGTGCTCTCGGCCGGTGTGGTCCCGGCGAAGTCGAACCTCGAAATCGGACAGCTGCTCAAGGTGCCGCTGAACGAGGACGGCTTCTTCCTCGAGGCGCACATGAAGCTGCGGCCGGTGGACTTCACGACGCGCGGTGTGTTCATGGCGGGAATGGCGCACAGCCCGCGCCGGATTCCCGAGACCGTGGCGCAGGCATACGCCGCCGCGGCGCGCGCCTGCTCAATCATCTCCCACAAGGAGTTGATGACCGAAGCGGTGGTGGCCGAGGTGAACCAGCGCTGGTGCACAGGCTGCGGCATGTGCGAGGAGATTTGTCAGTATGAGGCGGCACGGCTGAACCCCGAGACCGGCAAGTCCGAGGTCACGGCGGTGCTGTGCCAGGGCTGCGGCGCGTGCGCTGCCGCCTGTCCGTCCGAGGCGATCAAACTCAAGGGCTTCGAGGCCAAGAATGTCATTTCGATGGTCGACGCGGCGCTATGACGAAGGCGGTATAGATGGCTAGCTACGAACCAAAGATAGTGGGATTCCTCTGCAACTGGTGTACCTACGCGGGCGCGGACCTCGCCGGAACGTCGCGCATGCAGTACCCGCCGAACATGCGGCCGATAAGGGTGATGTGTTCGAGCGCGGTCGACTCTGTCTACATTCTGCGCGCGCTGCTCGAGGGAGCGGATGGCGTTTTCATCGGCGGCTGCCATCCGGGCGATTGTCACTACGTGTCGGGCAACTACAAAGCGCGCCGCCGCATGGTGCTGTTCAACTCCGTGATGAAGTCACTGGGGCTCGACACCGACCGGGTCTGGCTGCGTTGGATCTCCGCGGCCGAGGGGCGGAAGTTCGCGGATACCATTACCGAGATGACCGGGCACTTGAGCAAGAAGGGGCCCAGTGCGTTCAAAGAGAAGTGGGAAGTGTGAGGCGGTGATGAAGGGTACACTCAAGGTAGAAGCGAAAAGCCCCGAAGCGACAATTCGGGGCCTGTTCGCGCGGTGGCTGAAGGAAGGCAAGTTATCCGCGATTCTCTCTCCCGCGTATTCGGCCGCGGGCACCGCGACCTTGGCGTTGTTCTCCAACCCGCAGAAGCTGGATGAAGCGGCGCCGCTCCTACCGGCCATGGGTGTCAACGCGGCATCGATCGTAGCAGAATTCGCCCGCGACGCTTCTCCGAACGCGAAGGTCGGGCTGTTTTTGAGGCCATGCGAACTGAGGGCTGTGGTTGAACTGATCAAGCTGAAGCAGGTGGCACCGGATAGTCTCGTGCTCATCGGTGCGGACTGCGCGGGTACGTATAAGGCGGCCGGGTTTCGCAACGTCCGCGGCAAGGACGCGGATTTCGACAACAAGCACGTACGTGAGCAGTCAGGTTACGCCGAGAACGTGAACTTCCGCGTGGCCTGCCAGATGTGCGAGTATCCGAAGCCGCTTGTCTTCGATCTGAATGTCGGGTTCATCGGTATGGATGCCGATACGGAACTTTGGGTAGAAGCCGCGACCGACAAGGGCAAGGGGCTCGTCGAGGGCCTCGAACTCAGTGCTCAGGACGAGCCGGACAAGCGCAAGAAGGCACTCGAGGGTTTGAGTGCTGCGAGAAAGGCGACGACGGCCAAGCGCATCGAGGAACTCGACAAGGCGATGATGGGGCCGGAGAAGTTGGTTGAGTACTTCTCCGACTGCCTCAACTGCCACAACTGCATGAAGGTCTGCCCGGTCTGCTACTGTCGTGAGTGCTTCTTCGATTCCGATACGTTCCAGCGCGACATCGGGGAACACGTACGCGTTTCCCTGCGTAAGGGCGCGACCCGAATGCCATCAGAGACACTGCTTTTCCACCTCACGCGGATGAACCACATGATGGCGTCCTGCGTTCAGTGCGGCATTTGCGAGGACTCATGCCCGGTCACTATCGGGCTCGCCACCCTGTTCAAGAAGGTCTCGCAGAATGCACAGAAGGAGTTCGAGTACGTGTCGGGCCGCAGCCTTGACGAGCCGTTGCCGCTGGCGACATTCCGCGAGTCTGAATTCACCAAGGTCGGCGAGGAGTAGAATTGGCCGAGCCGTCGGAACTGCTGGTAAACGACTTGGACACCGAGTTCAAGTACCGGCTGGCTGAGAAGTATGGTGACACCGGGTTCATGCACTGCCTTTCCTGCGGGTCGTGTTCGGCATCGTGCCCGGTGCGGAAGCTCGATGAGAAGTACAACCCGCGGCGCATCATCCGGATGGCGATACTCGGCATGAAGGACGAAGTGTACAAGTCCGAGTTTGTCTGGATGTGCTCCTACCACACGACCTGCCTGAACCGGTGCCCCCAGAAGGTGAACATCGGCGAGGTTGCGGATGCGGTGTCGCGCATAGCCGAGGAAGAACGGAAGCGACCGGCCGGACACAAGGACAAGGTAACGCAGGCAGAGATGGACAAGAGCTTCAAGCAGCAGGTGATGAAGATGGCGGCGAGCGTGTCGGCCTGTTTCACTTGCGGCTCCTGCACCGCAGTCTGTCCTGAGACGCTCTTCAAGCCGGACATGGACCCGCGCCGGTTCATACGCAAGGTGAACCTGGGCTTGCGTGAGGAGGCACTGGCCGACGAGTTCAAGGACATATGCGCCATTCATTTCCGCTGCCTTTCCCGTTGCCCGCAGGGAGTGCAGATCAGCAGGATCATGAACGCCATCAAGCAGTGTGCCATCGAAGACGGGTACACATATCCAGAGTCACTTGCGGCGCTGGAAGTGTCAGACCAGTCGAAGTCAGATGCTAGAAGCTAGAACACAGAAGCTAGAATTGCGGATTCCAGAGACTCTGAAGCCCGGCAGCATAGGTGAGAGGCTTCTGGTGTTCGCCACGAGTTGCGTCAGACTGACTGACCGACTGTCGCGGACACCGTCCGCGCGGCACATAGGCGGTCAGGTCATGCGATCTGCTACCTCAGCCGGTGCCAACTACCAGGAAGCGCGGGGTGCGGAAAGCCGGGCGGATTTCGTACACAAGCTGCAGGTTGTCCTCAAGGAACTGCGCGAAACTCAGTACTGGCTGATGCTGGTGCAATGTGCAGGGCTGGCGCCGTCGAGCACTCTGAAGCAGATGCTTGCAGAGGTCGACGAACTCATTCGCATGGTCGTCAAGTCGATACTCACCGCGAAATCGAACGCGAAGAGAGGCGAATAGTCGGTGTTCATTCTAGCTTCTGCAATTTCGCTTCTCGCTTCTAGCTTCGTCCGGTGCGTCATCGGGAGAGAGCCACGGTGAGCGATTCCGGCAAGGTCGGCGCAGTTCTCGTTGTCGGTGGCGGAATCGGTGGCGTTCAGACTGCGCTCGACCTCGGTGATTCCGGGTACAAGGTCTATCTGGTCGAGAGAGCCTCGGCCATAGGCGGCGTGATGGCGATGCTCGACAAGACCTTCCCGACGAACGATTGCTCGATGTGCATCCTGTCGCCCAAGCTTGTCGCTGCCGGCAGGCACGAGAACATCGAACTCATGACCCAGACCGAGGTGCTCGGCGTCAGCGGTGAGCCGGGCAATCTCAAGGTCAGGCTCAAGCGGTACGCTCGTTCGGTCGACCTTGCCAAGTGCACCGGTTGCGGCGATTGCCTGACCAAGTGTCCGGTGCGTGACCTGCCCAACGAGTTTGAAGGAGGTCTGAGCAAGCGTCGGGCCATCTACCGGATGTACGCGCAGGCGGTACCGAATGCGCCGACCATCGACCGCACGCAGTGCCTCAAGTTCACCAGGGACAAGTGCGGGGCCTGCCAGAAGTCCTGCAAGGCCGGTGCGATTGACTACACGCAGCAGGATGAGGAGATTGAGGTCGAGGTCGGCTCAATTGTGGTCGCGGCCGGGTCGAAGATCGCGCCGACCGGGCTCCGGCCCGAATACGGCCACGGCCGCTATCCCAACGTCGTGACCAGCCTCGAGTATGAGCGGATACTGTCGGCTTCCGGGCCGTATTCGGGTCACGTCAAGCGACCTTCCGACGGCAAGGAGCCGAAGCGGATCGCCTGGCTCCAGTGTGTTGGCTCGCGCGATGATTCGGTCGAGCGCGGCTACTGCTCGGCGATGTGCTGTATGTATGCGGTGAAGGAGGCAGTCATCACCAAGGAACACGCCAAGCACGTTGAGCCGGCCGTGTTCTACATGGACATGCGTTCGTACGGCAAGGACTTCGACAAGTACGTCGAACGGGCCGAGCAGCAGTACGGCGTCAGGCTGGTGCGGGCGCGGGTCGCCGAGGTCCGCGAAGACCCGGAGACGAAGAACCTGGTCTTGCGTTTTGCCGGAGACGGCGGCCAGCGCTCGCAGGAATTCGACATGGTTGTGCTGTCCTGCGGGTTCGTGCCGCCGCCGGAGTTGATTGAGCTCTCGAAGCGGCTGGATTTCGAGCTGGACAAGTATGGATTCGCCGCTACCGACCAGTGGGGTCCGATCGCGACGACCCGTGACGGTGTCAGCGTGGCCGGCAGCTTCGCACAGCCGATGGCTATTCCCGAGGCCGTAACCGGTGCCTCGGGTGCTGCCGCCGCGGCCGAGGAAGTTCTGGCCGCGGAGCGCGGCAAGCTCGCGGCAGTCAAAGAGGTACCCGCGGAAACCGACGTGCGCGGTGAGGCACCACGAATCGGGGTTTTCGTCTGCCACTGCGGCATCAACATCGGCGGCGTCGTCCGCGTGCCGGAGGTGACCGAGTACGCCCGCAGCCTCCCGCATGTGGTATTCGCCGAGGAGAACCTCTATTCCTGCTCCGGCGACACGCAGGAAAAGATCAAGGACCGAATCCGCGAGCACCGGTTGAATCGCGTGGTGGTGGCGTCGTGCTCACCACGGACCCATGAGCCGCTGTTCCAGGCTACGGTCACCGAGGCGGGCTTGAACCCGCACCTGTTCGCGATGACCAACATTCGTGACCAGTGTTCGTGGGTACACATGAAGGAGCCGGACAAGGCAACCGAGAAGTCGAAGGACCTCGTGAAGATGGCCGTGGCCAGGGCTTTGCGGCTGAAGCCGTTGCCCAAGGTGAAACTGCCTGTTACCAAGGCTGGACTCGTAGTCGGCGGGGGCGTTGCAGGAATGACCTCGGCGCTGGCGTTGGCCGGTGAAGGGTTCGACGTTTTCCTGGTTGAACAGGAGAAGACGCTGGGCGGCAATGCGCGGACGATTGCCACGACCGTCGAGGGAGACGATGTGAAGGCTCGGCTGGAAGAACTCGTCGGCAAGGTCACGAGCCACCCGCGCATCAAGGTGTACTCCGGCGCTCGTATCAAGGCGATTGACGGGTTCGTCGGCAACTTCCAGACGACCCTGCAAAGGGAAGAGAGAGGAGAGAGGAGGGAGGAGTCGCTGAAACACGGGGCGGTTGTGGTCGCCACGGGCGCGCAGTACCGGACGCCGACCGAGTACGGCTACGGACAGTCCGACCGTGTCCTGTCGCAGAAGGAGTTAGAGGAGATTCTATCCGGAAGTCGCCAGTCGCCAGTCGCCATTCGCCAATCGCAGAGCATAGTGATGATTCAGTGCGTTGGGTCGCGAGACGAGGAACGGCCCTATTGCTCGCGCATCTGCTGTGCCGAGGCGGTCAAGAACGGGCTCAAGGTCAAGGAGGTGAACCCGGACGCAGATATCTACGTGCTCTATCGTGACATACGTACGTACGGGCTGCGCGAAGAGTACTACCGGCAGGCAAGGCAGAAAGGCGTAGTGTTCATCCGCTACTCGCCGGAGCAGAAGCCCGAAGTCCGGATTGAGGACGGCAAACCGCTGGTATCGGTGTTTGACCCAATTCTCGGTCAGCCGGTCGAGCTTTCCCCCGACCTGCTCGTGCTCTCATCAGGACTCGTGCCGCAGGCCGGGTCCGACGAACTGGCCAAGATGCTCAAGGTGCCGCTGAATGCTGATGGCTTCTTCCTGGAAGCGCACATGAAGCTAAGGCCGGTAGACTTCGCTACCGAGGGTGTCTTCATGGCCGGGCTCTGTCATTTCCCCAAGTTCATCGACGAAGCTGCCGCTCAGGCCAAGGCCGCGGCCGGCCGGGCAGCGACCATCCTCTCGCGCGACACGCTGGAAGCCGAGGCCACGGTCGCCTCGGTCAACCCGGACCGCTGTTCGGCCTGCCACATGTGCGAGGGGCTCTGTGCCTATCGCGCCATCGAGGTCAAGACCATCAATGAGCGAACGGGAAAGCAGGCTGCGGTCGTCAATGAGGCGCTGTGCAAGGGCTGCGGTGCGTGTGCGGCCAACTGCCGTTCACTCGCAATTGATATCCGTGGGTTCCAGGCCGAGAACATAAGCCGCGAAATCGCGGCCCTGCTTGACTAGACATGGACGAATCCCCGGTGACCGAAGCTGTCGCTACCGATTCGACGGCGGGCGCTTTCGAGCCCAAGATAGTGGCTTTCCTCTGCAACTGGTGTTCATATGCCGGCGCTGACCTTGCCGGTATCTCGCGCATCCAGTACCCGCCGAGCATCCGGGTGATTCGTGTGCCGTGCTCGGGCCGCGTCGATCCCTTCTTCATTCTCAAGGCACTGCAGAATGGCGCCGATGGCGTGCTCGTTTCCGGGTGCCACCCCGGCGACTGCCATTACCTGACCGGCAACTATGTTGCCCGGCGCCGGTTTGCGGTGCTCAATGACCTGCTGGAATTCGCCGGCATCGACCCGGGCCGAGTGAGCTTCTCGTGGGTTTCGGCCGCGGAGGGCGAGCGGTTCGCCGAGGTCGTGCGCGATGTCACCGAGAAGGTGCGGCAGCTCGGGCCGAACAAGAAACTGCTGAAGGAAGAGGTTGCGTGAGCCGCGAGGAACAACTCCGCAAGCGGGCAAAGGAGCTGCTGGCCAAGAAGGAAGTCGTGATGGTAATCTGCTACCGCGCGGGCAAACGTCCCGGCACCGCCACGCCGGCGTTCGTGACGCGGCCGGATGGTGCCGACAGTCTGGTTTTTGACGACCGGTGCGGTATGAACCTGGCCGCGTACCTGCCCCGCGTCAAACACCTGGGCAGAATTGCCGTTGTGGCCAAGGGATGCGATTCCCGTTCCCTCGTGACGCTGCTCAAGGAAAAGCAAGTGACCCGCGACCAGCTTCTGATACTCGGGGTCGGCTGCGAAGGGGTGAAGGAGAAAGGCAAGCTCAGCGATGCCTGCGCGACCTGCGCCTACCCGAACCCGGTTATCTGTGACGAGATGATAGGCGAAAAGGTCACCGAGCCCCCGCCCGCCCCTGACCCGCTTGCCGACTTCGAAAAGCTGACCCCGGACGAACGCTGGCAGGTTCTTGCGGACGACGTCTCCCGCTGCATCCGGTGTTATGCCTGCCGGCAGGTCTGCCCGAACTGCTACTGCCCGACGTGCTTTGTTGACACCAATAGCCCGCAGTGGGTCGGCAAGACGACTGCTGAATCGGACAACATGATGTTCCACCTGATGCGGGCGATGCACATGGCCGGCCGCTGCGTGGAATGCGGTTCGTGCAGCCGCGGCTGCCCGATGGGCATCGACCTCATGAGATTCAACCGGAAGGTGGCGAAGATCGTCAAGGAACGGTTCGGCGCGACCGCAGGCCTGGTTCCCGACGAGCCGCCCGCCCTCGCGGCGTTCGATCCCGGCGACAAGCAGGAGTTCATTCAGTGAAGGCCTTCATTCTATCTGCCGAAGAACTGGGCCGACTGGTTACCGAGTGGGCAAAGAGCGGCGCGGTCTATGCTCCGGTCAAGGTCAAAGACTGGTCCGAGTTCCGCCGTATCTCGTCCCTGGCCGAAGCCGACCTGACCCGGGTCAACACCAAGCTCTCCGCACGCAGTCTGCTCTTTCCGCAGTGCGAGACTATGTTCCGGTTTGAGACGAGCCATCCGGACAAGGCGCAGCTAGCCGCCGAGCCTGTGCCGCAGGTCATCCTTGGCGTCCGGCCCTGCGATGCGGCGGGGATTGCCGTGCTCGACAAGTTCTTTGCCGGTCAGGGTGAGACCGACACGTTCTACCGGCGACGCAGGGACAAGACAATACTGGTGGGTCTGGCTTGCCAGGTCCCGGACGATACCTGCTTCTGCACGGCAGTCGGAGGTTCGCCGGCCGGCACGCGCGGTCTCGACCTTCTGCTCACCGACATCGGCGGTCACTATGTGGCTGAACCGCTCACCGAGAGGGGTGAGGCAGCGGTGAAGGACATGAATGAAGCTGCTGCTGCCGACCTGGCAAAGAAGGACGAATTGGCGAGCAAGGCCACGGCAGCCATGGCCGAACGCATCGACACCAGGAAGCTCAAGGAACTGCTCGACACTGCGGACACCAATCCTGTCTGGGGAGAGTTGAGCCTGCCCTGCGTCAATTGCGGAGCCTGCACTTTCGTCTGCCCGACCTGCCACTGCTTTGATATCACCGACGAGACGCGCAAAGACAAGGGCGCCCGCATCCGGGTCTGGGACACGTGCCAGTCTTGTATGTACTCGCAGCACGCATCCGGTCACAATCCCCGCCTTGCCCCGGCTGCGCGATTCCGCAACCGGACGATGGACAAGTTCAGGTACACTGTGGACCAAGTCGGTGAGGTCTCATGCGTCGGCTGCGGAAGGTGCATCCGCGAGTGCCCGGCAGGAATAGACATTAGAGAAACCGTGGAGCGATTGATGTTGGCGTTGGGCGAGCAATCTGCGGACGCAATGCAAACTGCAGACTGCAAAATGCAAAAGGCAAAATGAGGGACATCGGAGAGCGGCTTTTGGACTTTGCCACCACTTGTCTGAAACTGAGCACGAAGCTAGGCCGCACTGCTGCCGGGAGGTATGTCGGAGGTCAGCTCATGCGTTCTGCCGCATCTCCGGGCGCCAACTACCATGAAGCTTGCGGTGCTGAGAGCCGTGCCGATTTCGCCCACAAGCTCCAAATCGTACTTAAGGAACTCAGAGAGACCGAGTATTGGCTGAAGCTGGCCGGGCGTGCGGGTCTGCTATCCGCGGAAGACGTGAAGCCGGGCGCCACCGAGGCCGA
>JAFGRF010000091.1 GCA_016935295.1 Caldifarciminota bacterium
CTCTGTGGTTATCTCAATGTCGGGATTGGGGCCCGGGGCAACCGTTGACTTCTCAGAGGATGTCAATAGAATACCCCTCTATGCCCATGCTAAGCGATATGCGCAAGCGCGTCCGCGTCGTGATGATCGTCGTGGCTGTGGCGTTCGTCGCGGGCTTCCTCATGAGCGAGCTCTGGCGTTCGATTGAAACCCGCGGGAGCAATCGGGGCCGCGATACCCACGGGTATGTCGGCCGAATCGGCGACCACAACGTTACTCCCGAGGAGTACCGGGCGGCGGTCAGCTACATGACCGACAAGTACAAGACCGAGAACCGGTTACGCGACCTGTCCAACGAAGACTATCAGACGATTGAAGAGCAGGCGTGGAAGTACCTCATCCACGAACTGACCTGGGCCAAGGTGCGGAAGGCCGGGCACATCGGCGTCACCCAGGACGAGATACTCGAGATCGTCAGGTCCAACCCGCCCCAGGAACTGGTGAACCACCCCGACCTGATGACGGACGGCAAATTCGACCAGCAGAAGTACCTGCAGACCCTGAACGCGCCCGAGAACCGCGCCTACTTCTCCAAGTATGCCCAGCAGCTCATCGAGATGCTGCCCCAGGAGAAGTTCCGGATCGACGTCATCAACGCCTACCGGCCCACCAATGCCGAGGTCGAGGACGCGCTGGCCGCGGCCAACACCCATTGGCAGACCACGTCGCTCTACTTCGGGGCCAAGGTCATGCAGCAGCCGTACGAGCCGACCGAGGACGAGGCCAAAGCCTGGTTCGAGGCGCACAAAGACAGCTTCCGCACCAAAGAGGCCTGGCAGCTCCACTACGTCCTCTTCCCGCTGGCCGTCACGGCGCAGGATTCGGCCGACGCCAAAGAACTCATCGACCGGGCCTACGACCAGCTGCAGAAAGGCGAAACGTTCAACCTCACGACGCTTGACTTCAGCGACCTCAATGCCGAGACCATGCCGGCTCTGACTCCGCGTGAGGGGCTCGACAAGCCGACCGACAGCATCCTGCGCCGGCTCAAGCCCGGCCAGTACAGCACCCCCTACCTGGCCCCGTACGGCTGGCTGATCGCCCGGCTCGACAGCGCGACGAAAGACTCGGTCGCATACCGCCGCATCCTCGTTCGGGTAAAGATGGGCACCGAGCAAATCGCGACGATGCGTGACTCGGTCCGCCTGTTCCTCGAGCAGGCTTCGCACGAGAAATTCGACACCCTCGCTGCCCGGTTCGGCCTGACCGTGCAACCGGTGCGTCCCATCATCGGCGACCAGAAAGACCTGGTCGGCCTCGACATCGAGAGCCCGGGACAGCTCATCGAGTGGGCGAAGAAAACGAAGCCGGTGCAGGTCTACGACCAGCCGCTCCGCGGGCCGGCCGGCTACTACGTGGTCGCGCTGGTCGACGTGAAGCCGGCAGGCTACTCCGAATACGAGAAGGTCAAACGCGCCGTCATCTTCCGGATGCGGCTTGAGAAAGAAAAGGCGGCCTGGATCCAGGTGTCCGAGCAGGCGCTCGCGGCACTCAAGGCCGGCGCGAGCTTCGAACAATACGCCGCGCAGAACCCCACGGTCGAACTGCAGAGAGACTCGTTCGCCGGGCTTACGGACGCTCGGCGCAAGAAAGGCCCCGAGTTTGCCGGCGCTCTGGCCGCGCTCAACCCCGGCGAAAAAACCGGCGTGATCGAGACCAGGTGGGGCGCGTTCATCGTCCGCTGCGACGCCAAGACAGACGTCGCCATGCTCGACGCATCGGACTACGTGGAACAGCGCCGGGCCCAGGTCGGGCAGGACGTCATGGCCGAGCTGCTCAAGCAGCCCGAGGTCAAAGACTACCGGGACGCGCTGGCGTATTGACAACCCGCTGCGGCGGGGTAGATTTAGACTGGAGTCGGGCACTGGGAGTCGGAGCCTGACGCGGTGTCCTAACTTGGCGCATGGCGCGGCTTGCCATGCCGGACAACCTGGCCCCATCGTCTAGCGGTTCAGGACATCACTCTTTCAAGGTGAAGACATGGGTTCGACTCCCATTGGGGCCGGATACTCAATTGCAGATTGAAGATTCAAGATTGCCTGCGCGACCGATCCAAAATCTCCAATCTGGAATCTTGAATGTGGTTTGCGGGAGTAGCTCAGTTGGTAGAGCACTACCTTGCCAAGGTAGGGGTCGCGAGTTCAAATCTCGTCTCCCGCTTTTCTCGAGTCCGAGGGACGAAGGCCGTTCAACGGAGTTCCGTATTTGTCCTTCGTCCTTTGTCCTGAACACCTTCCTGGACGGCGGCTTAGCCAAGTAGCAAGGCGACGGTCTGCAAAACCGTTATACTCGGGTGCAAATCCCGAAGCCGCCTCTTCCCATTCCGGGCTGAAGACCCCGCCCGGACCCTACCACCAAGACACCACCCGCCGCCCTGCCTACTGCGTGCTGTCTACTTCCCTCTGCTCCTCGTTCTCTCGGTCTCTTGATCTCTCTTTGTCTCTCTCCCTTGCCTTCTCCATTCTCCAACCTGCAATCTACAATCCTCAATCCAGAGTCCTCCCTGGTTTCGCTGTTGAACCCCACAGAAACCCTGAGGCTGGAACTCAGTCTTCACCTGCTCTGTGTTCTCCGTGGCCTCTGCGGTTGTCTCAATGTCGGCCAGGGGAGCGGTCGGACACTTGACCACAGCGTTTGGCGCGGTAGAGTAAGACGCTCAAACCACATCGGAGGTGCCGCTATGACGAACTACTTGCCCAAAATCCTGCTCGTCGGTCTTCTGGTTCTGCTGGTCGCCGGCTGCGCGCCCGGCAACTCGCGCTACAGCGCCGAAACGGGCCGCCCCGCCAATTTCTGGGCCGGACTCTGGCACGGCCTGATAATCGTTATCACGTTCATCGTCAGCCTTTTCACGAATGACGTGCAGATCTATGAATCCAACAACGTCGGCTGGGGATACAACCTGGGCTTCATCCTCGGCTGTTGCGTATCACTCGGTGGCGCCGCGCGCGGCTCGGCTCACAAGAGGAAGCGACGCGAGGCCGATTGGGACAGGGTCGGCCGCCAGATCGGCGACAGCATAAAGGAAGGACTCGCGTCGTGGCGGAAAGAAGAACGAGCGACCGATTCGGACTGGGACGAGCTCGGGCGGAAGATCGAGGAGCGCATCCGCGAGGAGATGCGGAAGGCGCGCGGTTGATATGACCCGCCGTTGGCTGCCGTTCTTCGCTATCCTCTCATCGCTCTTCTCGCTTTCGCTGGCTGCTCAGTTCATGGGCGGACCGGCCTACACGCTGCCGGCCGAGGAAACCCGCATCGGCGATATCTACTTCGGGGGCACGGTATTCCGCGTCGATGGCCGGCTCGACGGCTCGGCCCTGGCCGGAGCCCAGACTATCAACGTCTCCGGCCCGGTGACGCGCAACCTCTTCCTCGCCGGCCAGAGCGTTGACGTTTCGGGCGCTGTATCCGGCGACCTCGTCGCACTCTGCGCGACCCTGAACGTCACCGGCGCCGTCGACGGCGCGGTCAGGGCCGGCGCCGGCACGGTCTACATCGACGGTGGCGTGGGCCAGGATGTGCTGGCCGGCTGCGCGAGCCTTGCGGTCGGCAAGAGTTCCGAGGTGCATGGCGACGTCATCGCCGGCTGTCGGACCCTCGAAATCGCCGGTACGGTGCGCGGCGACGTCAAGGCTGTTGCCGATGAAGTCACTATTTCCGGCTCGATCGACGGCAACGTCGACGTGACGGTGACCAGCAAGCTGACGCTCAAGCCTGATGCGCGGGTCTACGGCAACCTGCGCTACCGCTCGAACAAGGAGCTCGACCTGAGCAACCCTGACATGGTCTTCGGCAACATCGAGCACGTGCAGCTCCCGACATCCAGGGAGATCGAGGACCTCAGAGCGATGAAGCCGCGGCCCGGCATGTTCCTGACGTTCTTCCTGCCGTTCACGATTCTCTCGATAATCGGGGCAGTGGTGGTAGGTTTCCTGCTCGTGGCAATCTGGAAGCACGTCTTGAACGAGGGGCTCAACCGCTCGCTTGCCCATTGGGGCCGGACCATCGGGTTCGGCGCCGTCGGGTTCCTCGTCGGCCCGATGAGCATCCTGATCGCGTTCGCGCTCGTCGTCACGATCCCCGCCGGCCTCATCGCCGCAGCCGCGTACCTCATTTGCCTCTACCTCGCCAAGATCCTTGCCGGCCTGTTCACCGGCAGGCTGCTGTTTCGCATCTTCGGCGCGCCCGAGGTCTCGCTCTGGTGGGCGGCGCCGGTCGGCATCGTCATCGTCTTCGGACTATGCGCCGTCCCCTTCGCGGGATGGGTAGTCTGGCTCGTCAGCATGGCTGTCGGTTTCGGGGTCATCGCCGAACTGCTCGGGATGTCCCGCAACCCCTAGAAACGGAGGAAACGTGCAGTTAGTGGATAGAATCGGAGCAGCGTCGTGAAGTCTCCCAACTCAGCCGGGCTCCACCGTCCGACGGAGAGCGCCGGGCTCAACACCAAGGCAGTCCACAGTGAGAGCAGCGAAGCGTACAAGAACCGGGCGGTCAGTTGCCCGATATACCAGACTTCGGCCTTCGCCTTTGACTCGGCCGAGGCCGGCGCCCGCATCTTCCGTGGCGAGGAGGCCGGGTTCATCTACACCCGCATCGGCAACCCGACGATCGAGGCACTCCAGAACACCGTCGCCGCGCTCGAGCACGGCAACTACGGGCTGGCGACCGCCTCGGGAATGGCGGCTACCTCAACCACCCTCCTCGGCCTGCTCAAGTCGGGCGACCACGTGGTCTGCAGCTACGCCGTGTACGGCCCCACCCACGTTCTGCTTGAGCGGGAAATGTCGCGGTTCGACGTCCGGTCGACCTTCATCGAGACATCCGATACCGACAAGGTGCGCGACGCGCTGACGCCGGGGACCCGCCTGCTCTTCGTCGAGACACCGGCCAACCCGACGCTGACCGTGACCGATCTTGCCGCCTGCGCGGAGCTGGCGCATTCCCGCAGCGCGTTGCTGGTGGTCGACAACACCTTCGCCAGCCCGTACCTGCAGACGCCGTTCGACCTCGGCGCCGACGTCGTCGTCCACTCACTGACCAAGTTCATCAACGGCCACTCCGATGTGGTCGGCGGGATGATCGTACTGCGCGATGAGAAACTCCACAAGCAGCTGCGGTCAGTGCTGACGACGCTGGGCGGAACCATGGACCCGCATCAGGCCTGGCTGGTCCTGCGCGGGGTAAAAACCCTGGGCCTGCGCGTCGCTCAGGCTCAGGCTTCGGCCCAGAAGATTGCCGAGTTCCTGCGCGGCCACGAGTCGGTGGCCTGGGTATCCTACCCCGGCCTGCCCGATCACCCGCACCACGAGCGTGCGCGGCGCCAGATGCGCGGGTTCGGGGCGATGCTCTGCTTCGGACCAAAAGGTGGTTTCCCGGCTGCACAGCGTGTGCTGAACCGCGTGCAGCTCTGCACGCTGGGCGTATCACTCGGCGGCGTCGAAACCCTGATCCAGCACCCGGCAACCATGACCCACGCAGGCATGTCGGCTGAGGCCAAGGCGGCGGCCGGCATCGACGATGACCTTGTCCGCCTCGCCGTCGGTATCGAGGACGTGGATGACCTGATCGCCGACCTCGACCAGGCGCTGGCCGAAGGCTAGCCCCCGGCAGGGAAGCCGTTCTGTGCGCGTGACAACTGCTACGACTGAGGAGGAAACGTGAATCAGAAAGACCCGAGTGCGTCGGCCGGGTCCGAGCACTACATCGAGGAGGCACGCCGGTCGCTCAAAGCCCGCGCCGAGGCCATGCGCCGGGCGCGCCGGCTCCGCTTTGACACTATTGCCGTCCATGGACTCTACACCGTCGACGAAGCGCTGGACCACAACCACGGCGCGATAATGGAGCCCACTGTCCTCTCGTCGGCCCAGGCCTACCGCGACTCCGACGAGATGGAGCTGGCACTCGGCTACAAAATACCGACTTGGTGCTACACCCGCATCCACAACCCGACGCTCGGGTTCCTCGAAGACAAACTCGCGCTGCTCGAGACCTACGGCTCGGACATCAAAGCCGGGTGCTGCGTCTACTCCTCGGGCATGGCCGCCATCGGGAACACCGTCGACGCACTGCTGGCCCTGCCCGGAACCAAGCCGCCCAATTTCGTATCCGCCTGTCAGCTCTACGGCGGTTCGTACCAGCTCTTCGACGCACGCATGAAGCGCGAGCGCGGCGTGGACGTCAGGATGGTGATCGACACCAGCAACATCGACGAGTGGCGTCGCAACATCGACAAGAACACCCGGTTCCTCTACGGCGAAATGCCGTCGAATCCCGGCCTCGCCTTCTTCGACGTAGCGGCAGTTGCCGCGCTGGCCCACGAACACGGAATCCCGTTCGTCATCGATTCGACCATCGCCTCGCCCGCGCTGCTACGACCAATCCTCCACGGCGCCGACGTAGTAATTCACTCCGCGACCAAGGTGATGAGTTGCTCCGGTCTCGGCATGGCCGGAGCGGTCATCGCCCGCATGCCAATTACCTCCAACATCCCCAACGATGAGCTGAAGGCCGACTTCGCGCTCTACCTCAAGCGCTATCCTCAGCGCGAGCAGGGCGGCTGTCTCCACCCGTTCCAGGCAACGATGACTCTCGCCGACCTGCGCACGCTGCGCGCCCGGGTGGACAACTGGAGCCAGACCGCAATGGCCGTGGCGCGGTTCCTCGAGAAGCATCCTGGGGTGCTCGCGGTCAACTACCTCGGGCTCGAGAGCTATCCTCTGCACGAGGTGGCGAAGAAGTACCTGTGGCTGGTCGACGCCGAGCACGACCAGAACTACGGCAAACCGGTCAACCGCTACACCCACATGATGTCGTTCCGCGTCAAAGGCGGCGCGGAAGGAACGCGCAAGGCGTTTGATCGCCTCAATCTCATCTGGCGCGCAACTGACCTCGGCCGGGTCAAGACCGTGGCCACCATCCCGGCCATCTCGACTCACCTGCTGCAGGGCGAAGAGGCACGCGAAAAGGCCGACGTCCCGGCCGACCTGGTCCGGCTGTCGGTAGGTGCGGAGCATCCCGATGACATAGTCGCCGATTTGGAGCAAGCCTTGAGCGCAGCGAAGTAGCCTATGGTGGCCACTCTCTACAGCACGAATCTCCGCTCGCCCGACGTCGACCTGAAGGGTGCGCTGCTGCAGGGCCAGGCGCCGGACAAGGGCCTGTACATGCCGCGCGAGATTCCGCAAATCCCGCTCGACGAGATTGCGGAATTCCGCGACAAGGCGTATGCTGAGATCGCCTTCGCAGTCCTCAAGCGCTACACACAGGGCCTGATACCCGACGATGACCTGATGCGGCTTTGCACCGAGTGCTACAACTACGACGTGCCGCTGGAGAAGGTCTCCGACCGGAACTACCTCATGCGCCTCGACCAGGGACCAACCGCGAGCTTCAAGGACTTCGCGGCGCGCATGATGGCAAGGATGATGCGCTACTTCCTCGCGCAGGAAGGTGGAGAGCTTGCTATCCTGACGGCGACGTCGGGCGACACCGGCTCCGCGGTCGCGCACGCATTCCACAACGTCGACCGCATCTCCATGGTCGTCCTCTTCCCCATCAAGGAAGTCTCTGACCGCCAGCGCAAGCAGATGACAACCCTCGGCGGCAACGTCACGGTCATCGGCATCGATGGCCAGTTCGATGACTGCCAGGCCTTGGTCAAGCGCGCCTTCGCTGACCCGGAACTGAAGCACATCCGCTTCTCGTCGGCCAATTCCATCAATATCGGACGACTTCTGCCCCAGGCGGTCTACTACCTCTACGCCTGGGCCAGGCTGCAGGAGAACGGCGAATCGGCCATCATCTCGGTCCCATCCGGCAACTTCGGCGACATCTGCGGCGGACTGATTGCGCACCGGATGGGTCTGCCGGTCTCACGGTTCGTCATCGCGACCAACGCCAACGACGAATTCCCGAAGTTCGTTGCCACCGGCAGATACGAAAAGATCGTCCCATCCCGCGTGTGCATCTCCAACGCAATGAATGTCGGTCACCCGTCCAACCTGCCGCGGCTCGTAGCGCTCTACGGCGGGGTAATGGACGAGCAGGGCAAGGTCGAGAAGGAACCGGACTTCGCGGCGATGCGAGGCGACATCTACTCGGTCAGCATCAACGACGAAGGTACGCGGAAGGCAATCAAGGATGCATGGAGCGGGTACAAGACCATGCTCGAACCGCACGGCGCTGTCGGCTGGGCCGGATTGCAGAGATATCTTTCCTCACTCGAACCCCGGAACCCTGGGACCCCTGAACCCCTTGCGATCTCAGTTGAGACCGCCCACCCGGCCAAGTTCCCGGAGGAAATTCAGCGACTCCTCGGTGTGGCCCCGCCCCTGCCGCCGTCGCTCGCCGGCCTTGACGTCAAACCCGAGCACTACGACAAGGGCCCGAACGACTACTCCTGGTTCAAGGAATTCTTGAAGAGAGTGTTCAAGTAATCAGTCACTCGGTCTATCGATCTCTTGATCCCTTTGAGTATCCACTAGACCACATGACCACTGGACCACTACCCTTGGAGGGTTATGCGCATTGACGAGAAGCTAACCGACTACGTTGTTGAACAGGTCGTCCGGCTGGCGAAAACGCCGAGCCTGGCCGGCCACACCGACGAAGCGATCACCTGCGTTGAGCAGGAACTCGACCGCATCGGCGTGAAGCACCGCCGGACCGGACGCGGTGCGCTGCTCGTGACGCTTGAAGGCCGCGATACGGGCAACCAGCGGGCTCTCACCGCCCACGTGGACACTTTGGGCGCTATGGTGAGAGAGCTCGGCAAGGATGGGTCACTCCTGTTCACCGCTGTCGGTGGTTATGCGCTGGCCACGGTTGAGGGCGAGTACGTCACGGTTGAAACCGCCTCGGGCAAACGTCTCCGTGGCACTATTCTGTTCGAGGAACCCTCCGCCCACGTCAGCAAGAAGGTCCATGACACCAAGCGCGAGTTCGAGAACATGAGAATCCGGCTCGATGCCGAGGTACGGACTGCGAAGGACCTCGCCAAGCTGGGTATCGCGGTCGGCGACTACGTCCATTTCGACCCGCGCTGCGAGGTAACCGACACCGGCTTCGTCAAGACCCGACACCTCGACGACAAGGCCGGAGTAGCGTGCCTCCTCGGCGCGCTCAAGGCGCTCTCTGACGCCAAGGCCCGGTCTCGCCTCACCACACACTTCCTCTTCAGCACGTCGGAGGAGGTCGGGTTCGGCGCCTCGGCCGGCATCCC
Source organism: Caldifarciminota bacterium (assembly GCA_016935295.1). Lineage (GTDB taxonomy): Bacteria > Hydrothermota > Tepidihabitantia > Tepidihabitantales > Tepidihabitantaceae > UBA2258. The sequence goes on from JAFGRF010000091.1 coordinate 9,260, forward strand.
GCACGAGGTCACTGAGCTGGTCGCAGTAGACATGGGCGCGGTCGGCAAAGGACAGGAGTCAGATGAGTACTCGGTCTGCATCTGCGCCAAGGACTCGACCGGGCCGTTCGACTACGCCCTCCGCCAGCGGCTGCTTAAGCTCTGCCGGACTCACAAGATTCCCCACAAGGTCGACGTCTACCCGTTCTACGGCTCGGATGCGGCGGTGGCCGTGCGGGCCGGGCTGGATGCCGTCACCGGCCTCATTGGCCCGGGCATCAACGCCTCGCATAACCTCGAACGGACCCACCGCAAGGCACTGGCCGCCACTGTACGGCTGATTCTCGCGTACGTCGCAGAAGAGAAGTGACCAAGTGGTCTAGTGGTCCAGTGATCTAGTGGCAGACAGAACACAGGTAAGGACCTATCAGGACTTGATCGCGTGGCAGAAGGCGTTTGACCTGTGCGCCGACGTCTATCATGCCACGAAGCGGTTTCCCCGAAGTGAGGTCTATGGGCTCGCCGGCCAGATGCAGCGTGCCGCCGTGTCCATACCATCAAACATCGCCGAAGGCTTCGGACGACGCACGACACCCGACTTCCTGCGCTCGCTCTACATCGCCTATGGCTCAATCTGTGAACTGCAGACGCAAGCGTTGCTTGCGGTCAAGCTGTGTTTCCTGACAGAGAACGAGTCCGGTCCGTTGCTCCAGAAGATCGGAGATGCCGAGCGCCTGACCAAGGCTCTCATCCGCGCCCTCGAACGCAAGCTCTCATCGGATACCTCCACTTGACCGCTGGATCACATGACCACATTCTCCTCTCGTCACTTGACCACTAGACCACTGGACCACTAGACCACTGTGAAGTACGTCATCTTTCTCGCCGACGGTGCGGCCGACTTCCCCGTTCCTGAACTCGGGAACAAGACACCGCTGGAGGTGGCGAACAAGCCTGCCATCGACCGCATTGCCCGGCTTGGCCGCTGCGGCTCGTTCCTCACCGTTGACGAAGACATGCCGCCCGGCTCCGAAGTCGCGAACCTGACCGTGCTCGGGTACGACGCTCACGAGTGCTACCAGGGCAGGGGCGTCATCGAGGCTGCCTCGATGGGCGTCAAGCTGAATGACGCCGACATCGCGATGCGCTGCAACCTCATCTGCATCGAGGACGGCCGTATCAAGAACCACTCGGCCGGACACATCTCGACCGAGGAAGCGCACAAACTCATCCGCCACGTTGACCGCTACATCGGCAGCGACGATGCCCGCTACTTCCCCGGCGTGTCCTATCGTCACCTGCTGGTGCTCGACCAGGGCTCGACTGACTTCGAGTGCTTTCCGCCCCACGACCATGTCGGCGAGAAAGCCGAAGACCTGATGATCGTCGCGAAGTCGGATGAAGCAAAGCCGACCGTTGACCGTCTGAACCAGATGACTCGCACCTCCTGGGAACTCCTGCCCCTGCACCGCGTCAACCAGGAACGCGCACAAGCCGGCAAAGACCCGGCAAATTCCATCTGGTTCTGGTCACAGGGCCGCAAGCCAAAGATGAAAACCCTGGGAGAGCAGTACGGCATCACTGGTGCGGTCATCTCCGCGGTCGACCTGATAAAGGGTCTCGGTGTCTACGCCGGGCTCGACGTGATTGACGTACCCGGTGCCACCGGCCTGATTGACACCAACTACGAGGGTAAGGCCGACGCCTGCCTCAAGGCACTCGATGACCACGACTTTGTCTACGTGCACGTCGAGGCGACCGATGAAGCAGGGCACTCACGCGACGTGGAGCAGAAGATCCTCGGCATCGAGCACCTCGACTCGCGCCTCATTGCGCGGGTCATGAAGGACATTGAAGCAAAGGAAACCGGTCCCCGGTCATCGGTCATCGGTCCCGTAACCGTCGCGGTGCTGCCTGACCACCTGACCCCGGTAGCCAAGGGCAACCACGTCCACGGTCCTGTCCCGGTCGCTATTCTCGCGCCCGGCGTCGCGCCCGACTCAGTTCAGACCTACGACGAGGCTGCCTGCGCTACCGGCTCGCTCGGCCAGCTCCACGGCGACCAGTTCATACGGACGTTTCTAGGGCGCGGGACATGACCGAAATGTCCGGCATTTCGGATCGTGTCCCAAGCCGACTCGGTCTCTTGGTCTCTTGACTACCATGCCCTTGCTTCTCGCCCTCGCCTTGTTCGGCCAGCTAGCACCAACCAGCCTGCGCGACTCGCTTTCCCGCACGCTTCCCTGCTCCTCCGTCACTAGACCACTAGATCGCTTAACCACTGGATCACTTTCTCATGAGCCCGACAACTGGTTCGCAATGGACAAGTTCTGGCACTTCTCGGCGAGCTTCGTCAGCGTGGGCGCAGCGTACCACCTCGGTGCGAACCGCGTCCGCCTGTCCGAGCCCTGGCCGACCAGCATAGCGCTGGGTGGAACGATAACGCTCGGCCTCACGAAGGAGTTCTACGACCTGGCCGGACCCAGCCGGCATTTCTCATGGAAGGACCTGGTTGTTGACGCCCTGGGCGTCTGCGCGGGCTACTTCGCGTTCATCCATCATTACTGAGAAATAGAGGGATGAAGTGCAAGTCCTGCACTCGATCCCTTGATCTCTCGATCCCTCGGTCCCTTTCCAGAATCAGGCGGGCGGTGCCGAACCGCCTGCTTCCGCCCGGGCATCCGTGAGAGGAGAGATGCCGGGCAGACCGTTCAGCACCGCCCAACCAGGGAGAACACTCAGCAGCGGAACGAGGTCACGAACGAGCAGGCTGGGCCGGCCCTACCGCGACTTCGAACGCGATCGGTCCGAACTGCGGGCGCACAACGACGCCTGACCCATCCGGCGCCGCGTTTTCCATCACCATGGCGCAGCCGAACGGAAGTCGCAGGCAGAAGCGGCCGGGCGCGTGCGTCAGCCCGAGGCTGACCGGTACAGCCTGCCGGAGGACTCTTAATCCGACGAGCGTCGTGCCGGTACCCACACTGAATTGAACGAGCACCTGCTGTTGCGGCTCAGGAACATCCGCGAGGGCCACGCCTGCCACCGCCAACAGCAGCACCACTGCAGCAAAGCATCTCATGAACACCTCACATCCAGCCGGGACACAGGGACGAGTGCGGGTTCAGCCCGCCACTCGATCCCTTGATCCCTCGATCTCTTGATCTCTTTTTCCACTTCCTCACGCCTCGATACTGAAAGGCGGGTACTTGTCGGTAGCGAACAGCACCGCGTACCAGACCACACGGGCCTGCCAGCGCATCACACCGACCACGAAGTCAAACAGCGGGCGCGGATAGCGACCGGTGAAGAGAATCGCGAACCAGGCGATGATGACGCAGACGTACGCGGCGATGTCGACGAAGCAAAGCACGATGATGTGCGGGATGACGAGGAACCACTTCACCAGCGGCAGCCAGCGGTTGAGATCGGACTTCGCGTCGGGATACACGACGTCAAGGTGTACTGCCTGCTCCTCGTCCGTCGAGGGATACTCGTCGCGCAGCAGACCCATGTAAGCGCTCACGCGGAACAGGAACCGGTTCAGGTTCAGGTTCCAGTCGAACCACCAGCGCGGGTACTTCTGCCGGAACAGAATCATCAGCAGGACCGGCGCGACTACACACCCGGCCGTCGCCCACGCGAGGCCTCGACCCGCGCCGTCAAAGCCCCAGCGATACTCACTACCTATGAGCAGTGCGACAAGAACTGCTATCGGAACAACCAGGACCAGACGGAACAGCACCGACACGCGGTCGCGCGGCTGCTCCGGGTAGTCGACCGTCAGGCTGACCGGATACGGCTTGTCGCCCGCTTCCATCAGACCTCCATCGCCGGCATCACTAGCTCATACCGCCCGCCCCAGCTCCGGACGTCCTGCGCGTCGCCCCGCAGCTCCGAGTGCTCTTCAACGAGCCTGAACTCGAACGGCACTTTGACTTTCATTACGACCGGCTTGCCGTCCCTCGTGCCCGGCGTGAACTTCGAGCTTCGGGCCGCGTCCAATGCGGCCTCATCGAGGGCGCTGCTGGCCGAGCTGGTCGCCAGGCTGCATGCCAGCACGGCGCCGTCCGCGCCGACCGTCACTTCCACGATCGTGGTGCCCAGCATTCCTGCCCGGCGTGCCTCTTCCGGATAGACGGGCTTGACCAGGCTCTCCGCCTGTGGCGGAACCTCGACCGCTGCCGGCGGGGTCGCCGGCTGCGAACCGCACGCCAGCAGCAGCACTGCTGCGCTCATTGCCGCGAGAATGGCTTTCATCCAAGACCTCCGTTTGTCTCGACTGCTAGTTCAGGACTTCCGAACCCGACCTGTCGAGGCCCGCGACCTCGATTGCCCGCGAAGCCCGCACGACCACTTCCGGCATCTGGTTCGCCCGGACCACGACCTCGGGCATCACCAGCGCACCGGGCACCGCGGCCACGTCGCTTTCCTCGACGGTGTAGGCTGAGCCGGCCGGCCTGGAACTCGACAAAGCCCAGGCCGCGGCGGCAACCAGCGCCACAATACCCGCCACCGTGAATGCTATCTTCATTTCTTCTCCTTCGCCGCTTTGCGGCGCAGCGCCGCGTCCTCGCGGTCCGCCCGGCGCCTCATCTCCTTCACCTTGTCCATGTCCACCCAGGCCCGCTGCACCTCGTAGTAGCTGTCATCGGTTATGTACCGCCGGCTCAGGTCCCGCAACTCGGCGGCAAGCTCATCCTTCGACTTGCCGGACCAGATAAGCTGCCCGGCCCGGTCGAAGATGAACTCATGGAACGCGCCGGAAAACGCCTGTAGCGCCAGATACGGGTCCTTTATCCAGACCGCGCGGTGCACTCCGTTCCCGTCCTTCTTCAAGAGCGAATAGAGCGCCTCGCGGCTGTCCACGATGATGTTCATCCAGTCGGCCTTCCAGATTTCGAGGTGCATGGCCGGCTGCTTCGGGGCGATCACCTCGCAGCCCTTGATCCCGCCCGGAAGATAGACCAGCACCCATACGTGCACGCCCCGCTTCGCCGCCGCCTCGAGGTCGCCTCGCAGGTGCTCGAGCGGCGTCGGGAAGATGTCCACGAGCGCCACGCTCTTCGCCTCGCGGAGCAGCATCTTTGCCCGCCCGTATACGCGGTCCTGCGTGGTGAGCTGATATATCCCGCCCTCGACCGAACCCGCTTCCAGACCTTTGAGCTCCTCCTCAAGGTGGCCGCGCAGCGTATCGAGCCTGCGCTTCATCCCCTCGAAGAACTCGCCCACCGGCAGGGCCGTATAGGTCCGGCCGCGGCCGGTCTCGTCCACAATGACCGCGCCCTTCTTGTGCAGGGCGTCCAGCGCTTTGTAGGTGTTCGGCACCGGCTTGCCCGCCAGCCGGGCGATCCGGTACCCGGTCGCCTTCGGCTCCGAGAGCAAGGCTACGTAGACCGCCGCCTCGGCGCCCGAGAAGCCCAGCTCCGTTAAATGATCAACAACGCTCTCTTTCATCTTCTAGTCCTCGATTTCAGTTCTTGTCACAACCATTAGTAACTAAATACTACTAATGTTCCCTCCGCTGTCAATGGTTACTTTCGAGCCCTTTTAGAGGCGCAACCTCGGAAGGCGGTTGGGCAAGCCGGGAGGGGGTACTGGCAGTCAAGACACATCCAGCAGGTCGACTTGACGGCGAGCCGTCGGTTCGCAGGCGCCGTCAGCCGCCCGCCGCCGCGGTGCTCGCACGCCCGTCTCCGCTGACTCGTAGCGGGATCGAGTAGGGGGCGACTTTGCAGTCGCCCCCTCTCACACCACCGGACGTGCTTCATTGCATCCGGCGGTTCGCCAAGGAATAGAC
>JAFGRF010000092.1 GCA_016935295.1 Caldifarciminota bacterium
GAGGCTTGGGGCGTTAGGCTTGAAGCCCGCGGAACGACACCCCCGCCTGGGGGACTACCCTACAGACAGAATACAGGATTCAGTAGATAGCAGAAAGGGAAGCTGTGTCGGAGATTGCCTCGGAGAGTCCTTCGACCATTGTCCCGCGGGCTTACTCGCACGCAGTCTGGCGATGAGTTTCCTCAGCAGTCTGACCGGTTGCTCGGACTTGAGTCCGTCCGGTTGCGTGCCGGACTGAACGCCGGGTTGTCTGTTACGCAACCGCTCACGCTGCTCTGGAGTTTGCCTTCAGATCTGCCTTGGCCGCAGTCCGGGACACAGCGTGACCCGCTGTCCGGCACAGTGCGACCCAAGATGTCAGCCCTGAGGGAATCCACGTCATCTGCGGTTCTTGGTGACGTTCATACCGATTTGACAGGCGCGGGCGACGGCCTATAATCTTCGCACAAAGGGCGATTAGCTCAGTTGGCTAGAGCGCCTCCCTTACAAGGAGGAGGTCATCTGTTCAATTCAGATATCGCCCATGACCGTAAACTCCGATAATTCAAGCTGTTAATCTTCATGTTCGACGTCGACGGTCTATGTTGTTCTTGTGCGGCGAATCCGGGAAGTCCCGTTGGTGTCTAATTGATGGAAGGTTTTTGTATTGCGGGAGTTAGGCCAGGGCCCGGCGAGAAAGCTGCGCTGGGACTGCCCTACTGGCCGGCAGCCGGGAGTGGTTTGCCCGGGAGCGTTTTGCGGTTTTTAACCTGAACTCACAATGTCTTCCTAAGGAGGAGTTATGAAGATACGACCGCTACAGGATAGAATCCTGGTCGAGCGCATCGAAGAGGAGATCAAGAAGGGCGGAATCATCATCCCGGATTCCGCCAAGGAGAAGCCCCAGCAGGGCAAGGTGATCGCCGTTGGGCCGGGCCGCGTTGACGATAAGGGCAACCGGATACCGATGGAAGTGAAGAAGGGCGACACCATCCTGTTCGGCAAGTACTCGGGCAACGAGATTCGCATAGGCGAGGAAGAGCACCTCATCATGCGCGAGGACGACGTGCTCGCGGTGATTGAGAAGGAATCGAAGTAAGGAGGAGCGAGCATGCCTGCCAAGGATTTGAGGTTCGAAGACGAAGCAAGGCGAGCCATTCTCCGCGGCGCCCAGCAGCTGGCGCACGCGGTGAAGGTGACCCTGGGACCGCGCGGCCACAATGTCATCATCGACAAGAAGTGGGGCGCGCCGACCGTTACGAAGGACGGCGTGACCGTGGCCAAGGAAGTCGAGCTCGAGGATAAGTTCGAGAACATGGGCGCCCAGATGATCAAGGAAGTGGCGTCCAAGACTTCCGACGTTGCCGGCGACGGTACGACCACAGCGACCGTGCTGGCCGAGGCCATCTACCGCGAGGGTCTGAAGAACGTCACCGCCGGCGCCAATTCGATGGCGTTGAAGCGCGGCGTAGACCAGGCGGTCGAGACCGCGGTCGACGAGCTGAAGAAGATGTCGAAGAAGACGACCGGCCGCGAGGAGATCATGCAGGTCGCCGCCATCTCCGCCAACAACGACAAGGAGATCGGGAAGCTGATTGCCGACGCGATGGAGAAGGTCGGCAAAGAGGGCGTGATCACGGTCGAAGAGGCGAAGGCAGTTGAGACGACGCTCGAGGTCGTCGAGGGCATGCAGTTCGACCGCGGCTATCTGTCGCCGTATTTCGCGCTGGAGCCGGGCACGACGACCCCGCAGAACCCGAAGATGGAAGCCGTGCTCGAGGACGCGCTGGTGCTGCTCTACGAGAAGAAGATCTCGTCGATGCGCGACCTGCTGCCGGTGCTCGAGAAAGTCGCCCAGCGGGGCAAGCCGGTGCTCGTCATTGCCGAGGAAGTCGAGGGCGAGGCGCTCGCCGCGCTCGTCGTCAATCACATCAAGGGCACGCTGCGCTGCTGCGCGGTGAAGGCCCCGGGCTACGGCGACCGTCGGCGCGCGATGCTTGAGGATATAGGCGTGCTGACCGGTGGCCGGCTGATCTCCGAGGACCTCGGCATCAAGCTCGAGAACGTGCAGGTATCGGATCTCGGTATCGCCAAGCGCGTTGTCATCGACAAGGAAAACACAACCATAGTCGAGGGTGCAGGTAAGAAGGCAGACATCACCGCCCGCATCGAGCAGATCCGGAAGCAGGTCGAGGAGACCAAGTCAGACTACGACAAGGAGAAGCTGCAGGAGCGGCTGGCGAAACTCGCCGGCGGTGTCGCGGTCATCAATGTCGGCGCTTCTACCGAAGTCGAGATGAAGGCGAAGAAGGCGCTGGTCGAGGACGCGCTGCACGCGACCCGGGCCGCGGTCGAAGAGGGCGTGGTTGCCGGTGGCGGCGTAGCGCTGGTGCGCTGCATCCCCGCGCTCGAGAAGATGAAGCTCGACGGCGACGAACAGGTCGGCGCGAGCATCGTCAAGCGAGCTCTCGAAGAGCCGATCCGGATGCTGGCCCAGAACGCCGGCGTGGACGGTTCGATTGTCTTCGAGAAGGTCAAGACTGAGAAGGCGAACATCGGCTTCAACTGCGAGACGCTGCAGTACGAAGACATGTTCGTGTCGGGAGTGATCGATCCGACCAAGGTGGCGCGCGTCGCGCTGCAGAACGCGGCGAGCGTGGCCAGCCTGATGCTCACGACCGAGTGCGCCATCACCGAACTGCCTGAGAAAGAGAAGATGCCGCCGATGCCGCCGGGTGGCGGCGGCTACGGCGGGGACTACTAGAAACGCCTGACGCGTAACGCATTACGCCAGACACGGGACGCTAGACCACCCCCGCCGGCGACCGGCGGGGGTGGTTGTTCGCACCAGTCCGGCATCAGGCGTGAAGCATAGAGCATAGAGCGTCCTCGAGTGCCTACCTACGAGTACCAGTGCAAGAAGTGCGGCCACCGCTTCAGTGAGTTCCAGCGCATCGTTGACCCGCCGATCAAGGACTGCCCGAAGTGCAAGAAGACGAACTGCGTGGAGCAGATCATCTCGGGCGGCAGCGGGCTGATATTCAAGGGGTCGGGCTTCTACATCACCGACTACAAGAAGAAGTCCTCCGGCGGGGATGAATCGCCGTCCGGTTCCGGCAGCGCCAGGCCCCCCGATTCCAAGAAAGACTAAGTCAAGTCCGTAGCGGCGCAACCGCAGCCCAAGCGGGCCGCAAGCCGCGAGCCACAAGCTACAACTTGCCAGCCAGAGAATGGACACAAGCTCAGGCACGAGCCCAAGCCGGGTATGGTGGACAGACGCTGGACCGGAAACGAAGGACGGACGACCGAGGACGAAGGACAGCAGACCATGGCCGTGCCGCAACAGGTTGTGGTCCTGTGACGTAGTGTCGGCACCGATGGTATCTCCGAGGCCATAGCGCAGGTTGCCGCAACCGTCCCCGCCCCCCTGTTTGCGTTCGTGACACGACTTGGTTGATCCGTCGGCTAAGTGCATGCCGGTACAGAAGATGTGTGGCTTTCTTTTTGCGTAGATCTGTGTTGACAGAAAGCGCTTTCGTCTGTATCCTTGGTCACAGGCATATTGCTCTTTGATAATTCGGATGTAACCCAAAGCGTGCTCGGGTTTGTGCCATAACTATTCCAACAGAGCAGCGAACCCCTAAGATTTTGCTTGGAGGGTTTGATCCTGGCTCAGGACTAGCGCTGGCGGTGTGTCTTAGACATGCAAGTCGGGCGGGACCCACAATTGTAGCAATACAGATGTGTGTCTAGCGGCGAACGGGTGAGTAATACAAGGGCAACCATCCCTTAGGGGGGGCACAACCTGCCGAAAGGCGGGCTAATTCCCCATGTTCTGCGGCGGAGGCATCTCTGCCACAGCAAAGGCGCCGCAAGGTGCCGCCTCTGGACGGGCTCTTGTCCTATCAGCTTGATGGCGGGGTAATGGCCCACCATGGCAACGACGGGTAGCCGGCGTGAGAGCGTGACCGGCCACAGGGGAACTGCGATACGGTCCCCACTCCTACGGGAGGCAGCAGTCTAGAAATTTGGGCAATGGGCGAAAGCCTGACCCAGCGACACCGCGTGGAGGATGAA
>JAFGRF010000093.1 GCA_016935295.1 Caldifarciminota bacterium
GCTGCCAGTTGTTCGCAGGCGGGGTCGTGTCATCGGCTGCATACACCGCGGTCAGATAGAAGTGGGTACCTTCCTTCTTGCCGAACCCGAACCGGCCGGAGTAGAGCATGCGGGCGCAGGCGCCCTGGGTTGAATCCGAGACCGGGACCCGGCGCTGGCTGCGGCCTACTGCCGCGGCTGTGTACAGGTACCACGGCGTCAGCTCGACCGCGCCGCCGAGCACCGGCGCTCCGGACAGCGTGTATGGCGTCCAGGACGGATTGCACGACCCGAGCTCGAGCCCCTTGAGCGACAGGGCAAGTCCGGATGGGTTGACCTGCGACTCGAGCCACTGCTGCGGGTTCAGGAACATCTTGAACTTGTCCAGTTGCTGTCTGACCGAGTTCTCCTGCGTGCTGACGAGGATGTTCAGCCCGATGGGGAAGTTCCAGAGCGACAGCGAGGGGTTGATGCTCAGCCGCAGTTCCGGACGCGGCTCCACGAGCGGGTCGCCGCTCACCTGCCCGTACTCGCCGTACAGGCTGGTCGAGCCGCTGAAGCTCACCGGCCCGGCCGCGGCCAGACCGGCCAGTAGCAGCAGGATACAGAGTCCTGCTCCGGAGAATCTGCTCCTAGTCATGGTGTCCTCCTTGCTGCCTGACGCTCCGACCGGCCAAGGTCGCCGGCCGGGAAGGTCGGGGCGGATGTTTGCGCTCGCGCTGCACCGCATCATGCTACTCGTTCACCACCAGTTTTCTCTCCGTACTTGCCGTGCGCCCGCCGTCGTCGGTCACCATGAGCGTGACGACGAACTCGCCGGCCTCGGGATAAACGTGGCTTACATTGACGCCTTCGGCTTCGGCGCCGTCGCCGAACTCCCACTGATACCTGGCTACCGTGCCGTCAGGGTCCTTTGACCCGCCGGCGTCGAATGCGATCTCCTGCCCGGCTTTCAAGGTGTCGGGAGCAACCGTGAATTCCGCGGAGGGCATGGCATTGGTGCTGATGATTATCTCTTCTGCCGGAGTTGCCGTGGCTTCGTAGTTGACGTACCCGACCACACTGTAGAGTGTGTTCTCCTTGGCACTATCGCTCTTCCACGAGTCGGAGAACTGGCGGGACTTGCCGGGAGCCAGGTCCTTGAAATCGTGCCTCAGGTCGGCAACGACCGAATCCCTGAGCCGTACCTCGAACACCGCCTGTCCGGACAAGGTGGTTGACCCGGTGTTCGCAAAGCCGAGCGAGAACTTCACCGCATCGCCGATTCTGAAGTGCTGCGGCTCGACTTGGAATCCGGACTGCTCGCCGGCCGGAATCCCCAAACGGAACGCCGCCTGTCCGCGGTCGAGGACGTTTCCCTTGTCGTCGCTCAACGTCACGTCGGCGAAATAGTCGCCGTTCGGGATGCCGCGCGTCGGCAATTCGAGGGTGGTCGACGAAGTGTCGGACCGGGCCGCAAGGGTCCTTACCGGCAGCTTCTTGACCGTCTCGCCGGTTGCGGCGTTGACCAGCGACGCTGCGACTGTGACGTTCTGGTCATCGCCGGCGTTCCTGAACTCAGGCCGCACCCGTACCGCCTCGCCCGGTGCGTAAGAGTGCCTGTCCACGGTCAGCGCCAGCGCGAGCGACGACCTGACGTAGTTGATATCGAACTCGTAGCTTCGGCAGTAGGTCACCCTGGTGGTCTGTGGGTCGTAGTCGAACGGATAGACCGCAACGGCAAGCCTGGTGCCGCCTTCGGGCATTTCCGCGACCCGCCAGGTGTGGTCCCGGTTCGGGTACAATCCGGGCTTCATGGTCACCGGCTCTTTGCGGTAGTAACTGAGTATCACTACGGGGAGCTTGAGCCCGGTCGTGGTTTCGGAGTCAGCGTGCTTCTTGAGCACGACGTCCTGAACCCGGTATCCCTGCGGGTAGTCGACGTATTCGACGTAGTACGGAACCAGCGGCCGTCCTTCTTCCTCGGCGAGCATCTGGCCGCCGGGTATCTGCACGTAGTCCAGACTCTCGTGACGTGTCACTTCGTACTTGGGCAGTGACAGCTCCAGCTTTGCAGGCGGCGTCTGTCCGTACGCGAAAGCACCGAGGACAGCGGTCAGGGCTGCCGTCGAGATGGACAATCTTTGGTTTGTCATGTCAATCCTCCCTACTTCGGGCAGCCGTACAGGTTGTACTCGTAGACCGTGAGCTTGCCGTACTTGTCCCCGAACAGGCAGTAGGTGTACTTCATGCCGGTGAGCGCCCGGCCCGGGCACCAGCCGCTGGCGTGATACATGTTCCAGAATCCACCTGATTGCAGATAGCTGTTGATGCTGACGGCTGAGACCTCGGTCGAGCCGAGATAGCCGAGCGTACCCGACTTGTTGGTGAAAGCCCGGCAGATGGCGTCATTGGCCGCGTAGTGCCCGGTCAGGCAGGAGAAGGCCGTTATCCACGAACCGGTGGCGTAGTTGAGCGAGTTGACTTCCCAGGACGGCGTCACGGCGCCCCACACGTTCACGTTGCCGTGCCCGTTGAAGGAAATCAGCTTCTTTCCCTGGACAGCGGTCCGGAAGGCAGAGAGCTGCTGACTGGAGGGCAAAGAGCCGATGTGAGAGGCGGCGGCGGAGACTCCCTTTGAGATGAGTGTGGCGGCACCGGAGTTGGTGGACGTGATGAACTCCAGCAACACATTGACCCGGCTGTCGTGCCCGCTCACCAGGCATGCCGGAGAGGGCTTGGCCGTGGTCGAGAAAGTCACAGCGCTGGAAACGGTACGACTGAGCCCGATTGCCGACCGGCCGAGCGAGCGTCCGACGTTGAGGTCGACTATCCAGTCACCGGTGCAATCGGAATAAGGAAAGTCGCTCAGCCTGACCTGGGTCGTGACGCTGCCGTCGCTCCAGGGCACGTTGAGGCCGTTCACGTTCCAGGCCGGCACGATGTTCTGCTCGCCGACAATGAAGACGTATCCGCCGCCCCAGGTCCGGAAAGCCGGCGCCAGGAGTTTGCCCCAGGTGCCGTCGCCCCTGAGCATTGTCTTGAGCTGGGGCGCGGACGTCGCTGCATTCACATAGCCGAGGACGCCGTTCTTCTTCCTGGCCAGTTGACCGCACCACCGCAGCAGGTAGTGGACGTCATCGTCATCGTAGGCAGGGTAGAGTCTTGCCGGGCAGGTTACGATGACGAAGTCGGCGGCCTTGAAAGCGGCCTCGACCTCTCCCATCGGGTAGAAATGCAGGTCCGGTCGCCGGACGTAGTTCTTGCCGTTCCGGCGGTAGGTAACCACCGCTGAGTCGCACAGGTTGTACCACTGGAACCAGAACATGTCCGGCTCCAGAATCGGCACCGCGTCGTACGACACCGTGAAGTTCGTGCCGCCGCTCCTGTTCCCGAAGCTCCCCAACCACCTGGTTCGGAGTCCGGAGTAGCTGCTCGCTTTGACGTCGGCGCCCTGTGCGTCGGTCGGGGGTATGCACTGGAACCCGGTGTTCCAGACATGGATTTTCAGGTCTTCGACATCGGCGAGCACCTTGACGTCGAGAAAGACCTTGAACCGGGTCTGCGACCGTTCTACTCTGCGCGTAACCGTCACGCCCGCGATGCTGAGACCGGTCGGCAGCATGATCCGGCGTTTGAGCCCGCGCGTCTCGCTGGCTGCGGTCACGCCGCCGGCCGCGGCCACCACCTGCCAGGCATACTCTTTGTCCGGGTCGAGCCTTCGCGCCCGCACCGGATAGCGGAGCCGGGTCAGGTTGATGTTTTCCTGTTCGAACCACGGCGGATTCGCCGCCAGGGCTTCCTCCTTGGTCTGACCCGGTTTCACCTCAACGATGCGCAGCCGATAGGTGGTGCCTCCCCGGCGGTTGACCGGTGCCGACCAGACGAAATCCGGGTAGAGCCCACCCAGGGAAGCTCCTTCCGGTGGTGAGATGAGGCGGGGCGGACCCATCGGCTTGACTTCGAAGCCGTTCGAGTCACCGACTCCGAACGGCTGGAGAATGAGCTTGAAGCTGTACCTGCCCTCGGGCAGGGTCCCCTGCCGGGTCACGAAGACCTCGTAGCCGCGCGCGGTCCGGGTCTGGTCCACGGTAACGTTCCGATAGCCGTAGACCTTGATGCCGCGGGTCAGAGGAAACGGCTTGGTCCTGGCCCAGAACACCTCGCCCCGCCCCTCGACGAACACGGTGCCCTCAAACCAGGCATCGCACGCGGTGTCGGAATTGACTATGGCTTTCCAGAGGTCTTCGATGCCGTACCGCCCCGGCGGCGGGACCTGCAGGCGAACCGTCGGCGTGGCCGTGACGACGCCGAGTGGAATGATGGCAAAGACGACCGCCGCATACAGACTGTGTGATTTCATACTACCTCCCCGCGGGCCTTGCCTGGCCCGCGTTGTTTTCTTCCCCGGACCGGATCTGCACGCCGGAGCCGTGGCCCAGTGGGACGACACGGATAGTCGTCCGGCTGTACGTTCATCCCGCTACTCGCCTACCAGCACTGTCTTCTCCGCACTTGCCGTGCGCCCGCCGTCGTCGGTGACGGTAAGCGTGACTATGAACTCGCCGGCCTCGGGATAGGTGTGGTTCACGTTGACACCCTGACCTTCGCCGCCGTCGCCGAACTCCCAGTGAAACCGCACGATTCGGCCGTCCGGGTCGGCCGAGCCGGAGGCGTCGAACCGGACCGGCCCGCCCGCGGCCGTCGTGTCTGGGGATACGGTGAACTCGGCTGATGGCCTTGCGTTGGTGCTGAGTTCGGTCCTTTCGGCCAAGGTCGCGCCGCCTTCGAAACGGGCAAGCGCAGCTACCTCATACACTGCTCCTGGCTTGGTGCTTTCCGTGCTCCAGGACCGACGCAGCGTGCGCGCCTGCCCGGGCTTGAGGTCGGTGAACTCCTCGCTCAGCTCCGCGACCGCGTCACCACCCAGGCTGACCGTGAACACGCCCGCGCCACCCAGCACGCAGTTGCCCGTGTTCTCAACGCGGGACTCCATCAAGACATCCTCGCCCCGCCGAAACGGGTCCGGCCCGACCCGGAACCCGCTGATTGCCGCGGCCGGGCGACCAACCCGCAGCCACGCCTGGTCCCGGTCGAGCACGCGGCCCGATGCATCCGACACCGAAACCCGCATCTCAAAGTCGCCGGCCGTGTTCCGATCGGTGTTCCAGGTGAGGGTCAGCGAGTCCGCGGCACCGAGTGTCAGCTTCCTGGCGGCGAGGCGCGCGACCCGGCGCTCGCCATCAAACACGCCGGCCTCGACCGTCACCGCCTGTGCGGCACCGGAATTGGCCAGGCCGAGTGTTACCGCCGCGGCCCCGCCCGGTGTGAAGTCAGCCCGGGCCGCGCCGATACCGGTGATTGTCACCCCGGTCTCGAAGCCGTCAATGGTGAACTCGTAGCTGCGGCAGAAGACCCCGACCTCCGCCGCCGGGTCGTAGTGAAAGGGAAACGCCGACACCATGAGCACCGTGCTTCCGTCGACGTTTTCCGTTTGCTCCCAACGGACCGGCTTGTCAGGGAATCGGCCCGGCAACATCGGCACCGGGTCCTCGCGGTACGCGTCGTGCCGCACCACCGGTAGCACGATGCCGACGAGCGTCTCGGGCGCGGCCGCCTGCACCAGCCTTACCTCGCGCACCCGGAACCCGACGGGCAGGGAAACTTCCCGGCGTGCGTAAGGCACCTGCGGCCGGCCCTCTTCCTCGAGCAGCAACAACTCGCCCGGTATCGTCACCTCGGTCACGCCTCCGTACTCGGCGGTCTTCAGGTCGGGAAGCGACAGCTTCAACTCTCGTACCGGGCCTTGGGCCAGGGAAAGCAAAGCGGGCAGGAGCAACAGCAGATGGTTCTTCATGGCTACCTCCACACCTCGAACTTCGGGTCGCCGTAGAGATTGAACTGGTTCACGAAGTAGATGTTGCCCTCGTGGCTCATGCCCGAGTTCAACGCCTCGGTCTGCATGTCGAACAGGACGTCGCCGATGCGCTTGAACTTCGTCCAGTGCTTCCAGAACAGGCCGGTCATGCACTCGGTCATCCGTGAGTAGGCCATCACCTCGGTCGCGCCCAGGTAGGCGGCCGCGCCGTGGCGCAGGAAGCCCTGGGGCAGACCGTTCACGCCTTCGTAGACCCCGGTCAGGCAGGAGAATCCGACCACGACAGGCCGGCCGTTCAGGTTGACCGGGTCCACCGGCGCGTTCCACACCCCGCCCCACGTCCCGACGTTGCCGTGGCCTTCCCAGGCAATGATCTGCCGGCCCGCAGTCTTGGCCTTGACCATCGAGTTGCGCTTGGAATACAGGTCGCCCGCCGCCACGTAGGTGTAGGGGAAGCCGTGGCCGCCCCGCGCAGTGCGTCCC
>JAFGRF010000094.1 GCA_016935295.1 Caldifarciminota bacterium
ACTAGTCACTCGCGGCGAAGCCGCACGGCGTGTCAAACGGGCGGGGGGAAATGGGTGACTGCCCCTGACGGGCTACTTCTTCAGCAGTTCCGGGTGCTGCTTGCGCAGCCAGTCGATCACCAACTCGCGGATGCGGAGTGCCAGTTCGTGCATCTCCCTGGCCTCCTGCTCCGATACCGCGCCAGCGACCTCATAGTCGCTGATGTGCCGCTTCTTCTTCATCCGTTGGAGGAGGTCAACGTCTGCAGCCGGCGCTTCGACGGTGTAGCGCAGCGACTCCACGATTCGGTAATGGTGTCCTTTCTCGCTGCTGGACACTCGGTAGCCGGCGGCGGCGAGCGCCGCCTTCGCAGCCTGGAGAGCGGAATTGTAGGCAATCGTCAACTTCCAGTCATCCGACAGGCCCGGAGTCTGCGCCGCGGCGAGGTCACGTTCGACCACGGAGAGCAGGTCAGCTACCTCCTCGGGGCTGGTCCGGTGCCGCTGCAGCGAACCGCTACTTACCCAGACGTCTAAGGTCGTGCTCATTGCCAAACAAGAAGAGCTTCTCGCGCCCCGTTACGTTTCTCAGGAAATGGTGACCGGCGGCCAGCTTCTGAGCGAACTCGGCCGGAGCATACACCGTCGGGTTCACCTCACGCCCCAGCCGGCGCTGAGCCGGCGCCAAAGCACACGTGACCTGGGCGAATGACGCCTCCCCGATCACCAGCAGGTCGACGTCACTTGCCCGGCGCTCCTCGCCCCGCGCGACCGAACCGTACACGAACGCGACGTTGATACGTCGGGATAGAGACGCTAGCGCCTCCCGCAGCACATCGGCCACTCCGGCCGTCTTCAGCAACAGGCTGCGCAGCTCCTTGTAGACCGGGCTCTCCGGGTTTGCCCGGAAATAGACCTGCCGGCCATGCGAGCGCCGGAGTACCAGCCCGGCACCGACGAGCGTCTCCAACTCGCGCTGCATCGCCCCCTGCCCGACCCCGGCGGCACGGATTATCTCGCGCAGATAGAACTCCTCGTCGGCGTGGCCGTACAGCAGGGCGAGCACCGCCCGCCGGCTGCGACCGAACAGCACCTCGCCAATCCGGTCGTGGGGCAACGTACCCATTTCGGGTACGATTGTACCTATTTCGGGTACGCGAGGCAAGCCCCGCGTCACGGTCGTGGTTCTGCCGCCTTTGCTGCGAACTTGAAACTTGCGGCTTGCAGCGGGTTTCACCCCAACGGGGTGACAGGTGCACGTGCTGCGACCAAAGGAAGCCGCGTACACCGCCTTGAGGGGCGAAAGCCCCTAAGGTGCGGGGCTTGGGGTGAAACCGGCTTGCGGCGGCGACGCAGTCGCCTGACTCGCGGCTACGCCGCGCGGCGTGTCAAATGGGCGGGCGGAGTCGGGGCGCGGCTCGATGCCCTTGACGCATTTCCGAATCTAATTCGTAATGTGTCCCCGAAACTCCCTGTTGCATGTTACCCTACTTTGCTGCTGCAACTGCAGAATAATCATACCAAATCGGCACTTAGTATGATGACTCATCCACAAGCCTAGGCAAGTATCGCTCTGCGGTACCCGCGCTTGCGGGCGGGGGACTGCAATCGCGCCTCGGTCACGACGGAATTCTAGAACTCGCGGGCGGGCGGGTCAAATGGGCGGGCGGGAAGCGATGATTTACGCTGATTCCCACGCGCGTCAATAATCTCCTACTGCGTACCCGGGACCTCCCAGCCAGCCTCTGCGTCGACGCGCCCCAGGCCCGCTATAGGCCTCGGGTTACTACAGAAAGGAAACGAAGGCCTCGACCGTCAGGCCCGACTGCCGGATGATCGCCCGCAGCGTCCCTCGGTCGAGTTCCTTGTGGTCGGGCACGACCAATTGTGCGAAGGGTTCGCTTCGTCGGAGGATGATGTGGCTGCCTTCCTGCCGCCGGATGAAGAAACCGGCCTTCTCGAGCGCACGGACGCACTCGCGGCCGGAGATGCGCGGCAGCTTGCTCACACGGCTACGAGCAGGGCCTCGAAGCGGTCGGGAGGAACGGCCAGATGGTCCTCTTCGAGCGCGGCGATGTAACCACGAATGGCCTCCTTCATGTTCGCCACCGCTTCCTCCCGCGTCTTGCCCTGGGAGATGCAGCCGGGCAGACTTGGACACTCCGAAACCCAGTAGCCATCTTCACCCGGGTATACTACAATCTGTCTCATAGTGCTCCTGGTTCAATTATACCCCGGCCTGCCCTTCGCCGCAAGCGGTTAGCTGTTGGCCGTTAGCCGTCAGCCGTCGGACTCGCGGGCGGGCGGGTCATATGGGTGCCGCCGTCCTAGTCCGTGTCATGCAGGAGCCGGTTGGCAAGATGCCAAAGGTCTTGCTCCTTGTACTTCTCCCGCTCGGGTGCGTTCAGCATCAGATCGCCTACCTTCGACGTGTCTGACAGCATTCCCAGCACCTGCTTGTGTGTAAGGTACATGAACTCGTCCGGCCTGTTCTCATAGCGATGGTGCACAATGAGAATGGATTCTTCGTTCTTGGCCATTACCGATTTGGGATAGACGCCGATTATGCGGTTGTGACCTTTCGAGCTCTTGACCTGCACCTCGATGTGGCGGACGCCACGAGGCCCCTCGATGCGTATTATCATATCCACCGCGCGATCATCCACGGCCGGCATGTAGACATCCAGCCCGCGCCGCAGCAATTCACCAAGGACAATCATCTCGCTCGCCTTGCCGAGTCGCATCTGCTTCGACATCACTCCTCCAAGTCTCTCGCTGCCTCAAGGGATTCCATAGGCAGGATTGTAGGATTCGCGGTCGGGCGTGTCAAATGGGCGGGCGGAATCAGGTGGCATTCACTGATCGTCCTGATGTCAGGTCACCATTTGCCGAAGAACTCGGTGATATCGAAGTAGAGCGTCTTCATGGTACCATCAGCAAGCTTCACGACCATCTTGTCCCAGCGCCGGCCGTCTGTCTCTCCGGCCGCCTGCAGCTCCAGTGTCCAGTCCCGGCCTCGCCAGCCGAACTTGTGTGAAAGATAGACATACTCGGCACCGATGCCAACGATGCTGTCCTTCGCTCCGTGGATGGCAACCGCGGACCCCGGACCTTCACCGTCTAGGTCCCCGAACTCGCAGTTGAATACGCGCTGCTGGAACTCTCGGTAGCCTATCCTGGCCGGGTCACCCTTGTCGCGACGGGCCACGAACTGCATGTATGCGTTGGCCAGCCCGGCACTGCCGACCAACCCAAAGCTGCGTTCAATCTTCATGCCAATACCGGATTCTAGAACTCGCGGGCGGGCGGGTCAAATGGGCATCCGCATTTGAGGCGTCCCGACTATGTGTTCTTCTCGACTTCCGCAAGGCTTAGCGTGCTTGAGTGCAGCATGGCGAGGTGCTCGTAGTCCAAGTAACGCACGCGGGCACGAAGCGGTTCGTACACTGTGCGTCCGATGACGTCTTCGAACTGGCGTCGCCGGGCAGAGTGCCCTACGGCAATCATGTCTAAGCGGAAGTCAACCAGCTCCGAGAACTTCTCGAATGCGCCTCTGAAGTCGGTAGTGTGCTCGATCTCGATGACGCTAGCAAGGAACCCTCGTGAGTTGAACCATATCGCATCGATCATTCGGACGGAACGCAGCACGCGGTCGTAGGTGAACTTCGTGATGCTGGTTGTGTCGGCGATCTCCTTCAAGGGACGGCCAGCACAGAGCCGGTTCCCATCCTGCGCGGGGACGTAAGTCTGGTGGCCTTTGAGATGTCCAAGCTCCAGAGCAAGACCTTGATAGTACGAATGGGAAAGCTCTGCGCCTTGCGTGGTTCTGTCGTCAGGATTCTGCATCATCGCCCGGATGTCTTGCGGCAGGCGGTCGCGATACTCGCTCAGCGCCCAGAGGCCCGGCTTGACCTTAAAGAACAGGTCTGACTTCTGGACGATTCGCCGCATGGACGCAAACGGTGTCTTGGTCTTCCACTTCACGCCATCGACTTCCAGCGCGTGATCGTAAAGGTAGCGGAGCGTTGCGAACCCGCCGTTGCGCCTCATTGCCTCGGCCACTGCGTCGATCTGGGTCTTCATCGGCCCTCCGTTCTGGCCGGCCTGCGGACTTGTGTCTCGGCCACGGTCAAATCTACGCCGTGGACGAGCGGAGTCAAGCTGGCACACAGGATCCCTCCAAGCGGCGAACGGTCAAACTGACGTATGCGGGCTCAAGCTCGATGCCGACAAACCGACGGCTGAGACGGGCGCAGGCGACGCCGGTGGTGCCGCTGCCCATGAATGGGTCGAGGAC
>JAFGRF010000095.1 GCA_016935295.1 Caldifarciminota bacterium
AGCTATACGCGCAGCGCCGCTACGAGGAGGCAATCTCGCGCTTCGACCGGGCGCTCAAGATCTACCCGCGCCTTGCCAACGCCTGGGCCGGCAAGGGGCTGGCAAACAAGGCCATCGGCCAGTACCAGGATGCGATCCGGTGTTTCGACGAGGCGCTCCGTCTCGACCCGCGCGACGCGGTGCTCTGGCACGACAAGGGCAACGTCCTCAGCGCCATGGGCCGGCTCGAGGGAGCTCTCAGCTGCTACAACGAGGCGCTGATTCTGGATGCTCGCGACGCCGGCGCATGGAACAACAAGGGCGTCTGCCTCGCCGCGCTGGGGCGACCCGAGGAGGCGATCGCGTGCTGCGACCGGGCGCTGGCGCTCGACCCGACGTACGCGGTGGCGTGGCAGGCGAAGGGACTGATCGAGGAGCGGCTCGGCCATCTGCCGGAGGCAATCGCGGCCTACAAGCAGTTCATTGAGTTTTCGCAGGACCGTGGAAAGGCCGCGGTCGAGAAAGTCCGGCGACACGTCACGGCGCTGCAAGCCGGATCGCAGCAGACTACCTGAAACGGTCGGCGGCGAGCCGGCCCCGCGAGCCAATCCGAACAAGACGGCGATGGCTGCCGGGCGCTGCGGTCAGCGGCCGGGCCCGACGAGCTTCAGCGACTCGAGTGAGCTCCCGGCTTCGAACGCAGGCAGGTAGCTGCCGGGCCAGAGGCGAAGAGATCGTATACAGACCCTTGTGATATGCGTCCGTGCTGTTCCAACACGCACGCAGTCCCCGACAGGGAGGTGAGACTGGCCCGGGCGGGGCCGAAGTCCGGACCGGCAGGCAGGAACTGACCGGTCCCGGCAAGGTGATGGTCCGTGCCTTGACCTGCGGGCTCGCCGTGGACTATAATCTCTACATAGGCACAGATTCCAGAAGGAGACTGAAAGATGTTCAGACAACTTGCACTGCTGCTCGGCGCTGCGCTGGCTCTGGCCGTGGCGCAACCGGTGATTCCCTATGATTCGCTGATGGACAGCCGGGTCGGGGTCGACGGTTTCATCGACAACGAGGATGGACCGGAGTACCCTGCGACCTACACGGACAAGGCATCGGGCCTTACCGTCAACTGGGGTCTCGACGACAGCCTGCTCTATGTCGGGCTTTCGACCAAGAGTCGCGGCTGGCTGGCAATCGGATTCGGCTCGCCCGCAATGCACGGGTCGAACATGATCATCGGCTACTACACCGATGACTCGACCAAGGTGATGAACGATATCGGGGCCGGGCACGCGCACGCCCGCGCCCCACAGTCGGACAGCGCCATCCGTGACGCCGAGATTGACTTCGACGACGAAACCGGCCTCACGACCATGGAGTTTGTCTACCCGCTGCAGTTTCCCGAGGGCAAGGACGGGGCCCTGGCGGTTGCCGGACTGGTGCCGGGCGGAGCCTGCGACGTCATCCTGGCCCAGAACACCGGGACCATCGCGTTCAACGCGAGGCACACGAACCGCAGCACGCTGAGGGTCAGGCTGGCCGAGATACCGCCGAAGCCGGCTATGGAGCCGCAACAGCAACCCAAGCCCGAGCAGAAGCCGGAGCAGCAGTAGCGGCGGCCGGGGTCGCGGGGCCGAAGCGTCCGTACGACCGCCCAGATACCTTGACTTTCCTGAGGTAGTAGCTATCTTCTGTCCAGCCATGAGGCATCCTCGCTTGTACATTCTGGCGGTTCTGGCACTGGTCGCATGTGGCGGCAGTTCGAGCCGGCAGGTCGTGGCCGTGGTCAACGGCGAGAAGATCACCGCCAGCGATGTCGCCGCGATGCTCCCGCAGAACCTCGACTCGATGCGGGCCGACACGGTGAAGAAGCAGGTGCTCGACAACATCATCACCCGGAAGCTGTTTGCCCAGGAGGCGAAGAGAGCGGGGATGGAGAAGGATGCCGAGTACCAGGTCGAGCTGGAGCAGAAGGCACTCGTGAACCAGCGGCTGTACGACACGGTCACGGCTCCCGGCAACCGGCTGACCGAGGCCGACGTGCAGGCGGCCTACAAGCTGCTGCAGATCGAGGCGCACCTGAAGGTCATCGCGGTCCAGGAGGAGAGCCTGGCGCGTCGGCTGGCGTCCGCACTCGAGCAAGGGGCGGTCTTCGATTCGCTCGCCGTGAAGTACTCGACGCTTCCCAGCGCGACCCGGGGCGGCGATGCCGGTTTCGAACCACTGCTCTATGTCGAGGAGCCGCTCCGGACCAGCGTGATGGCGCTGCAGCCGGGCCAGCGTACCGAGCCCGTACGGGTGACAGGCACCTGGCAGATTGCGCAACTCGTGGAGATGAGGCCAGCCAGCCCGGGCGCGCCGCCGCTTGAGCAGTACCGGCCGGAATTCGAGCGGCGGCTGCGGCAGCTGCGGCGGCGGGAGATGGCCAATCGGTACATGGTCGAGTTGCGGGACCGCGTCACCTACAACCCGGAGGGACTCGACATTCTGTGCCGGCCGGTTGACTCCATTACCGAAGCCGAGAAGGGTGTGGCCGTTGCCTACAAGGACGAGTCGAAGTACGTGAAGGTGGCGCGGTTGCTTCCGGTCGCGGCCCGCTTTCCGGTGACGCTCGACTCGGCGATGAAGAAGTACGCGGTGCGTCGCGCTATCGAGGAGGACCTGATGTACGAAGACGCGCTGCGTATGGGACTGGACAAGTCTCCGGACATCGTGCGTCAGCTCGCCGGCGAACGCGAGAAGGTGCTCTACAATGCCCTTTTCAAGAAGGAGATTTCCGACCAGCTGGTCGTCACCGACGATGACGTGATGGACTATTTCCGGCAGCACCGCGACGACTTCCCGTCCCCGGACTCAAACCGGGTCGCGGGCATGATCCGCAGCCGGCTGCTGACCGAGCGCCGTGACGCCCGGATGCAGGAGTATCTGGCCGGGCTGAAGGCGAAGGCGAAGATAGAGATCAACCAGGCGGCACTCGCCGCCGTTAAGAAGGAAGCAGAAGCAAGGGCCAGACCCAAGCAATAAGGAGCGGCGATGAGAAACCGAAGCCTGCTGATCCCGATGATAGTCCTGACAGTGGCCTTTCTGGCCGGCTGCGGGAGCAACCAGAAGAGCGCGCCGGCCCTGCCCGGGCCGGTGCTCGCGAACGTAGACGGCGACAAGCTGACCGTGCCGGAGCTCGACTCCCTCTCGCCCGAGGGTTTCGAGATCTCCCACCAGAACCTGCCTCAGATCCTCGACAAGTGGGTCTCGAATACGCTGATGTACCAGGAGGCGCTGCGCCGCGGAATCGAGAAGGAACCGCAGGTGCAGGCCCACCTGAAGCGACTCGAGCGCGACTACCTGGTGAACGAACTGCTCGACCGGTTGACGACCAACGTCAAAATCGGCCAGGACGCCCCGATGCAGTATTTCAGGCAGCACAAGGACGAGTTCGGCTACGAGGTGAAGATTGCCCGGATCGTGATGACCGACAGCGTGATGGCGGCCCAGACCCTGAACGAGCTCAAGGCCGGCGCCGACTTCACGGAGATGGCCAAGGAGCGGTCGCAGGACATGGCGCTGGAACCCGGCCAGGAGTCCCGCTACTTCGCCCGCAACATCGGCGACCCACGGATGGGTGGCGACCCGGCGATCGCCGAGGCCATCTTTGCACTCGCACCCGGCCAGCTGTCGGACGTCGTCCCGAGTCAGGAAGGGTACCAGATTATCAAGCTGGCCGACAAGAAGAAGGTCAAGGCCGACGTGAGCTTCGCCGAGGTCCGGGATGAGATTGAGGCGATTCTCTCCTACCGCCGCAGCCAGGCGGTGGTCGACAGCGTGCTCACGGCGCTGCGCGACAAGGCGAAGATCGAACTCATGCCCGATGTCTACTTCGAGTCGGCGGGCAAGTAGCGGGGAGAGAGCAGCGGGGTAAAGGCAAGTGTGAAGAGGAGCGAGGCGAAGACCGGAGACCGGCGTCCGCCTTTCGGCCTCTCGCGCTTGCTTGGTCCTTTGTCCTTGATACTTGCTGCTGCCGCTGCAGCCGGTCCGGCCGACAGCATCGTCGCCGTGGTCGGCGACCAGCTGATTCTCGCCAGCGAGCTCAACCAGGCGGTTACGTTCATGCGGCTGTCCGAGCCCGATTCCACCCTGACCGACTACGCGCTTCAGGAGACGGCGCTCGGCCGTCTCATCGACGACCTCGTGCTGGAGGAGCAGGCGCGGCGCGAGTCGGTCGAGGTCCAGGCGTCGGACATCGCGGCCGAGGTCAACGTCAGCATCGCCGCGGTCAAGGAGCGGTTCGGGGACGAGGAGCAATTCCAGGCGGCGCTCGCGGCCGAGGGCTATACGGAACGGGCGCTGCGCCAGCGCTACGAAGAGGACGCGCGGCGCAAGCTGCTCGCCCGCCGGCTGATGGACAAAGAGGGGCTTACCCAGATCTACATATCGCCGGGAGAGGCCGAGAGGTTCTACAACGAGAACCGGGATTCGATCGCCAGGATGCCAGGGCGGGTGACGCTCGCTCACATCCTGATTGGTTTCACCCCGGGCCCGGCTGCGGATTCGATCGGTCAGCGTCGGATGACCGAGGTAATGGACGTGCTGGCGAGGGGCGGCGACTTCGCCACGGTGGCCAGTTCATTCTCCGACGACAAGAAGACGGCGGCCCGGGGCGGCGATCGAGGCTGGGTCCAGATGGCCGACCTGCCGCCGGAGTTGATGATTGTCCTCCCGCAGCTCGAGATCGGTCAGACCTCGCCGCCGTTTCCGACTCGCGAGGGCTACATGACCGTGAAGCTCGAGGAGGAGGCCCCGAATCGCGTCCGGTTCCGCCAGATTCTGATCCGCGTGCCCGTGACCCGGGCCGACACCACTCGGACGCGCAACCTGGCCGCTGCAGTCCGGCGCAAGGCGCTTGACGGCGTGCCGTTCGACTCGCTGGCCCGGGAGTATTCGCAGGACCCGGCAACCGCGGACTCCGGCGGCTGGCTGGGTGAGTTTTTGATTCCGGGCCTGGCCCCGCCGTTCAACACGGTCGTAGCCGGCCTGGACTCGGGCGACCTGAGCGAGCCGGTCTTCACCGAGCACGGGTACCACGTCATCAAGGTGCTGTCCAAGCAGCCGGAGAGGGTCCTTACCTACCTGGAGCTGCAGGACAACATCCGCAACTACCTCTACCAGCAGAAACTGGGCGAGCGGCTCGAGGCCTACCTCGACCGTGTGCGCGGCAAGGTGTACGTCAAACGGTTCCGCCCGAACGCAGCGGCGGGGACCTGATGAGACGAGCCGCCGTCGTTCTCCTGCTCGTTGCCTGCGCGCTGGCTGCGGCCCAGACGCACGCAGCCGTTCCGGACACGGTTTCGCGGGGCGAAGTCGTGCTCGCGGCGCAACAGGCGCTGGCGGGCGCGAGCCGGAATCTCAGTCGCTGGCTGACGTTCGTCATCATCGCCGTGCTGGCCGCGGCCGCGATTGCGGTCTGGCGGATCTGGGCGCTGGGCCGGCAGGTTGCGCGGCTATCGGATATGCGGGCAGCGTGGGAGACCAGGTTTTCCGGAACCGCGGACGAGGTGCTGCGGCTGAAGCGGAAAGTGGCCGATGCGGAAACGAAAGTAGGCAAACTCGAGACCGACATGGCCTCGGTGCGGCCGGCAGAACTCGATGCCGCGACCGCGCAGGTGGCGATGGTGCAGTTCGAGCTCGCGGCGGTGCGCGAGCGGCTCGACCGGGCCGAGGGGAACCTGGAAGCGGTCGCCGACCACACGGTCGTCACCAAGCAGGAACGGGCCGTGATCGAGGACCTGGTCAAGACCGCGGCCGAGGAACGGACCAGAGTCGAGGATCTGGTCAGGGCGGCGACCGAGGCGCAAGCCGCGGCCGACGCCGCCTCAGTCCGGACCGAGGCCGTGTCCCGGCGGACCGCGGCGGTCGACGCGCTGCGCTCCGGGGACGAGGCCCTGGCGCGGCAGCAGTACCCGACGGCCGTCCAGGCGTACACGTTCTGCCTCGAATCGCTCGAAGGCAGGCAGGGCGACGAACCGGGTTTCTGGTTCCACGCGCTCCATGGCCGGGCGCTTGCCAACCTCCGTCAGCGTGAGTTCGGCAAGGTACTGGCCGATGCGGCCAAGCTCGAGAAGGTGGGCACCGACCGGGCGCGGGGCGCGGGCAGGCTGCTTGCCGGCATCGCCCGGCTCTGGCAGGGCGACGTGGCGCATGCCATCAAGGAGTTCGCGGCC
Source organism: Caldifarciminota bacterium (assembly GCA_016935295.1). Lineage (GTDB taxonomy): Bacteria > Hydrothermota > Tepidihabitantia > Tepidihabitantales > Tepidihabitantaceae > UBA2258. The sequence continues at coordinate 6,192 of JAFGRF010000095.1, forward strand.
GCGAACACGCAGGACCCGGGTGCGCGCGGGGTCATCCTGCAGGACGAGGACATCGCCACCTGGGTCAAGGTCAACCCGCGCAAGGCAGGCCCGCTCAAGAAGTTTCTCCGCGTTCTGGACCGCAAGCCGGCCCATCGCCGGCACTGATTTCCCGCTACAACCGGAGCCCGGCCGAGCGCAGCGGCAGTCCCGGAACCCGAAATCGAGACAACCACGGAGAACACAGAGCAGGTGAAGGCGCAGTCTTGGGACCCCGGTTCCAGAATCTCTGTGTACTTTGTGGTTCAGTAGCGGAATCGGGCAGTCGTCGTGACTTGACAGGGGTAGTGCAGGGACTACTCTTTTGGGTCCATGCTCTGGCTTATGCTGGTAGTCGGCCTTTCGATCCGGGCGGCGTCGCTGCCGCCGCCGACCGCAGCCGCGTACGAGAGCCTGCCCGGGCCGGTGCGTCATGCCTGCTCGTTCGAGCAACTCGCCAACAGCCGTTACTCGGTTCACTCCGGGTTCGACGACTCCCTGCCCCGGCAGGTGCTGGCCAACGTGCTCTGGGCGATGAGCCGGGCGCCGCGCGCGGACAGCGGCGACCGCGACCTCTACGTGGCCACCGCCGACAACGTGTATCGCTTTGACCAGTCGCAGTCCCGGCTGATCGTGCACCTCCCCGGGGACCACCGCTACAACTCCAGCTCGGCGTTCGAAGTGGGCGTCGCAACCGAGCGACCCGAGGACGCCGGCATGGCGATCCAGGCCGGGCTCTTGGCCGGGGCCGCGTTCAACGAAAAGGCGTGCGGGACCGGGGTCGAGGGACGAGGGGTTGTGAGCTGCCCGATGCAGTGGGCTGCCGACCACGCGGACGCCGACTGGAAGCCGGAGCAGACCATCCAGATGGTGAACGTCTACGGCCGGGCCGGCTGCACGCCGCTCGACACCCTCTGTGCGGCCCGCTCCTCGGATTCGAGCCTGATGCTGCCGCACGTGGTGGGGCCCGACACGTTCGAGGCGGTAATGGCCGACCTTGGCCAGGATACCCGTTTCAGCTCGGTCGGGCTGTCGGACGAAAATGTATCGCAGCTCCTTTGGGCCGCCTACGGTGTCACCCCGCACCTGACCTTCAACCGCCGCCAGGGCTTGACCGTGCCCAGCGCGATGGCCAGCTACTTCCTCACCGACCGCATCTACGTGGTCGGGCAGTACGACGTCAGCGGGTATCGCAACCGGCTCGCGGGCGAGGCCAGCGCCGCCACTCGCGACCACCGGATAGAGCGGACCATCCCGGGCGACCGCCGTCCGCAACTGCGGGCCGCGTCGGACCGGATTCCCGGCAGCGCACCGGTTTATTTCGTGGTCTGCGTGCCCGATACTGCCCAGGCTGCGGCGATGATGGAAGCAGGATTCGCCGGGTTCCAGTTGCTCGCCCAGGCCCGGGCGCTCGGGCTGGCCGGAAGCCTGGTTGCGCCGCTCGACCGGGCAGAGCGTGAGGCGATTGCCATGGCGCTCGAGTTGCCCGACGGCCACGTACCGGCCCTCGTCTTTGCCTGCGGCGAAGCCGAGCGGGTCGCCGCGGCCGCCGACCTGGACAACGCCGCGGTCACGATTGTCCGGGCTCAGCCGGCAATCCGGCGCGGCGAGCTCCGGGTCGAATACCTGCTCAACCGCGCCGGAGCGGTGCGGGTCGAAGTCTTCGACATGCTCGGCCGGCCGGTCAGGCTGCTCTTGAACGAACAGCAGACATCCGGGTACCACGCCGTCGTATGGGACGGAACCGACCACGACGGGGCGCGGCTCAAGCGCGGCACATACCTCATTGTGGTCATCTCCGGCGGAACCGTAGCGCGGCACAAAGTCGACATCGGCTAGCCGGCTTCCCAGACTCAATACCAAATCTCGAAAGCCCGGGACAGACCCTGGGGCTGCGGAAAACGAGGGACAGTGTCGTCGCCTTGCCTCGTCGGCAAAGACAGGGGACAGTCCCTCAGAGTCGCACAGGGCCCTGCGAAGGGACAGTCCCCGTTTTGCCTCCGAGGCGCGGTACAGTCCCCGTTTTCGTCGGCCCTTCGTGTCTTTGGGCTCCAAGTGGACTGGCCGTCGAGTCGCCGAGCTCGCTTGGCACACCGCGAGGACGAACTGGTCGCACAATGCGACCGGTTCGACGCGCTCGAACACTCGTCCAGTCGGTGCGGCCTTGATGCCTTGGATCGGGACACGTTAGCGTTCCCCCGCGGCCGGCTGACGACGACATTTGACATAACTCTCGCTCGCTCGTAGCATTCGGCACATGCCCACCCAGGATTCGGCGGTTCCGCTGCGGTACATCGAGCAGGCGATACTGCTCATCCGTGGCCATCGAGTCATGCTCAGCACCGACCTGGCGGTGCTCTACGGCGTGCCGGTGCACCGGCTGAACGAGCAGGTGAAGCGCAATCGCCAGAGGTTCCCCGAGGACTTCATGTTCCAGCTGAGCCCGGACGAGTGGAGCAACTTGAAATCGCAAACTGCGATATCAAGTTGGGGCGGTGTGCGCCACGCGCCGTACGCCTTCACTGAGCAGGGCGTCGCAATGCTATCCAGCGTCCTGCGCAGCCCGCAGGCGGTTCAGGTGAACGTCGAGATAATGCGGACGTTCGTCCGCCTGCGGCGAATCCTGGCGGAGAACGCCACCCTCGCCCGGCGGCTCGACGAACTGGAGAAGAGGTACGACGTTCAGTTCAGGGTCGTCTTCGACGCCATCCGCAAGCTCATGCAGCCGCCCGAGCCCGGGAAGAAGCGCATCGGGTTTGTCACCGACGGCGACAAGCCGGGCCACACCGGCTCTGGCTCGGACTTCCTCGCCCGCGACCGTGCGCGCAAGGTCCGTCGCCGCTAGCCGCCCGCGCAGTCCGCACTTCTGACTTCCAGCTTCTGGCTTCTGCCTTCTGACGTTTGACTTGCATGCCCGACGTGCGCTGTGCGCTCTGTGGTTCAATATCGGAATGAGCTATCATTCTCCCTGGTGCCCGAGCCCCGAATCTCTGCTATAATCTCTCATGCGCTTCCTCGTCGACGGGCTCATAATCCTCCTCATCGGCCTGGGCGTGTATGCCGAGATGAGGCGCGGGCTCTTCTTCGCCCTGTTCGACATCTTCCGTCTGGCCGCGGCAATCATCCTCGGGTTCGCGGCCTACTCCGCGTTTTACCGCCTGTTCCACTCCTACGCGGCCGGGCTCATGGCGCTGGGAATCGCCGCGCTCACTGCGGTCATGGTCGTGCCGATTGTGCTCAAGCTGCTCAAGGCAGACCCGGCCTGGGGAAAGAAGCTGCCCGGACGGCTCGGGGCCGGGCTCATCGGCATCGCCATCGGGTTTGTCACGGTCGCGGCGTTCCTTCCGGTAATCGGCCGCGCCGGGCGAGGGCGCGATGCGGTATCGCGTTCATTCCTTGCCCAGCCGTTCATCGATGCCGCGCCCGCGCTCTACTACGTCGCCGACGCCTTCAACCTCGATTTCCCGGTGCTCAACACCAGGGCAATCAGATTTGAATACGAAGGCACGGAAGGCGAGCCGGCGCTGGTCGAGCGCGTCAACTACTCGCGGCTCAACGGCGCGACCTGCATCGAGTGCGGGGCGAAGGTCAACTTCGACGGCTACCTCAACCGTATCGGGTCCTCGATCTCGCCGCGGTTCACCTGCCCGAACTGCGGCCGCACCTCGGACGGGTGCCAGACGTTCGAGGGATTCCACCGCATGTACGGACTCTGTCCGGTCGAAGTCTCCGAGTCGCTCGGCCCGATCGACTGCGGCGTCTGGTCCAACGACCGGCCCGTGTTCCCCAACGGCGTCTGCCCGGTCTGCGGCAAGTTCGTTCACAGGTAGGACGCAAGAACGAGCGGCCGGGGAAGGCAGCTTTCCCCGGCCGCTTCTCGAAGAGTGGGGACAGTCCCTCGGAGCGCCAACGTCAGACTTGGCGCGGTACAGCCCCGTTTTTCCCGCCTACGGCAGCGGCACGGCGACGTTGAAGACGTCGGTGCGGATGGCCTGGAGCACAGCCTCGGTCAGGCCGCGGGCCACCCACGCTAGTCGTCCGAGCCGGACAGTCCGTCTTCTCATCCGTGGTTCTGCCTGATCCGTCCTTCTGCGTTCCAGCCTCTGGCTTCGCCCTGTCCGCTCTTGGCGTCCCGTTTGACTCCCTGCGCCGCTCTGTCATTCCGCGCTTGACGAGGAATCTCGGCCTGGGGCGCGGTTCGCCCAGGTCAAGCCTTCGCGGTTTCCTCCTGCCTCCCGCCTCCAACTCCGGATCCCGGCCTCTCGTCGCTGAATCAGCCGTTTCTTCGGCTCCCTTCTCCATCTTGCCGCTTGACTTCTGCATCTTGAGCTGCGTCCTCGCCTCCACCTCCTCGCCCCATGACCGAGACTGGTCGGGGAATAGGCCGGTGGACAAACCTGGACACAGACCCTCACGCAACCCCGACCGCTATCCGGGCGATTGTTCCGGACACAAGCCCCCGGACTCAGTGGAGGAGAACCGGTAGGACAAGCCGGCGGATTGCATCTCCCTCTGTTCGTGACACAAGACTCCGAACTGCACGGGAAACGACAGACGATACAACGATGAACGCAGCCCTGCGAGCTACCGTCGGGGCAGCGTCCGGAACTGAATGACAAACGATGTACGATACAACGATGCGAACGGCACGGGGGGTTATCCCGGTCCGGACTCAGGACATAGGTAACAGGTTATTATCAGGACATAGGTAACACTTTGAGTACATGGAGGTACGAATATGTCCTG
>JAFGRF010000096.1 GCA_016935295.1 Caldifarciminota bacterium
ACCACGTGGCGGCTGTGCAAGATGAACCTCGCCATCCGGCACATCGAGAGCCGGATGGTCGCCTGGAACAACGAGGGCTCGTTCCACAACGACGCGCACAAGGACCTCAGGGCCGACTTCGTGCTCGCCAACCCGCCGTTCAACGACTCGGACTGGGGCGGCGACCGGCTTACCGAGGACAAGCGCTGGAAATACGGCGTGCCGCCCAGGGGCAACGCCAACTTCGCCTGGGTCCAGCACTTCATATACCACCTCGCGCCCACCGGGATGGCCGGGTTCGTGCTGGCCAACGGCTCGATGTCGTCCCAGCAGTCGGGCGAGGGCGATATCCGCAAGGCAATCGTCGAGGCCGACCTGGTGGACTGCATGATCGCCCTGCCGGGCCAGCTCTTCTACTCGACCCAGATACCGGTCTGCCTCTGGTTCATCAACCGGGACAAGAGGGACGGCAAGGCGCGCGACCGCAAGGGCGAGGTGCTGTTCATCGACGCGCGCAAGCTCGGCTCAATGGTCGACCGGACCCACCGCGAGCTGACCAAGGAGGACATCGAGAGAATCGCCGACACCTACCACGCCTGGCGCGGCTCCTCATCCCCTCGCCCGCGCAAGGGAGAGGGTAAGGGTGAGGGTGTCTACGAGGACGTGGCCGGGTTCTGCAAGAGCGCGTCGCTGGAGGAAGTCCGCGGCCACAACCACATCCTCACGCCCGGCCGGTATGTCGGGGTGGAGGAACAGGAGGACGACGGCGAGCCGTTCGCCGAGAAGATGGCCCGGCTGACCAAGCAGCTCGACGAGCAGTTCAAGGAGTCCGCGCGGCTGGAGCAGGAAATCAGGGAGAACCTGGCCAACCTCGGCCTGGATGCGTAAGCGCTTGAAAGACAGTCGCTTGCCTTCTCTGATTGGCAGTGTCCCGGCAGTCGGGCGCGACCGCGGCAAGAAACCGCTTGACTGGTATTGCCTTATAAGTTAATATGGCTCTGAAACTGGTCGGGCTCGAGGACGGACCCGATACGAAGGTGCAAGTCTATGCCCTCAAGCAGGACGAAAGATGTCAAACACTGGACTTCCTGAAATCCCTGCCCCGGCGGGCGCTGAAACGGTACCGCGTGGTCTTCCGGCTGATAGCGGCGCAGGGCCGCGCTGGCCGCGAGGAAACGAGCTTCAAGCGCCTCGAATCGGATGTCTGGGAAATCAAGGAACACAGCAAGAACGTCCGGCTGTTCTGCTTTCGGCACGGTACGCGGCTCGTGGTCTGCACGCACGGCGGGCCCAGGCCGGGCGGCAAGGCGGCCTATCGCCGCGAAATCGACAAGGTGCTGGCCCTGTACCGGCAATGTCTTGAAGAAGGAATCCTGAAATGATTGAACGCTCCGAGTGGTACGACAGCCGGCGAAGCGAATTCGAGAAGGACCCGGAGTACTGGGTCGAGGAAATGCGTTTCGCCTTCAGCGACGAGGTGGGCCGGATGATGGAAGAGCGCGGCGTCACTCGCGCCGAACTCGCCCGCCGGCTCCAGACCTCGCCGGCCTACGTCACCCGGCTGTTCCGGGCGATGTTCAACCCGACTCTTTTGACCCTGGCCAAGGTCGCGGTCGCGCTCGACGCCAAAGTGTCACTGCACCTGAGCCCGGCCGAAGCCGAGGCGACGCACTGGTTCGACGTTGTCCGGTTCGCCCGCCCGGCCCAGGCGCTGGTCGAGCCCTGCTGGCCGAAAGAGTGCGGCGAACCGCTGGCACCGGTGACCGGGAGGGAAGATGAGCGACAATCAGCCGCCGCTGCAGCTTAGCAACTACTTCGTCGAGAAGCTGGAGTACGAGGCCCTGCCCGGGTTCGACCCCAGGAAGCCCGGCGCGGAAGAACTGACCGTTGACCCGGACATCTACCCGGTCCCGGACAGGCCGCACGAGTTCATGGTCAGGCTCAGGGTCAGACTCGCCGGGCCCGCCAAGTCCAACTCGCGCTGCCGGCTCGGCTTCAGCCTTGTCGGTTTCTTCGCGGTCGGCGCCGATGCCGACGACAAACTGAAGAACGAGATGGTCTTCGTCAACGCGCCGCTCATCCTCTTCGGCATCGCGCGCCAGGTCGCGGCCGAGGTTACGGCCAACGGCCCATACGGCAAGGTCATCCTGCGCACGGTCAACTTCACCGAGGTCTTCCGGCGCAAGGCCGCGGCGGCCACGCCGCCCGCAGCCGCCGAGTTCAAGGTGTCCGACAAGCCGGCGCAGGGCGCGTCCCGGAGCAAAGGCAAGGAGTAGGCGGGTTCGAGGCGGAGTTGGATACGGAAATACTGAAGAACCTGGCGGGGCTCGGCTATGGCGGCTAGGTCAACGCCCGGCAGCCTGATTCCGACCGAGCGCATCGTCCAGGGCATCATCGAAGTCCGCGGCCGCAAGGTGATGCTCAGCTCTGACCTCGCAGCGCTCTACGGCGTCAGCACCAAGGCCTTCAACCAGGCGGTCAAGCGCAACGCCGAACGCTTCCCCGCCGATTTCATGTTCCAGTTGACCAAAGATGAGGCGCAGGCTTTAAGGTCACAATCTGTGACCTCAAACGGTCGGCCGGGCCGCGGCGGGATGCGCTATCGACCTTACGCCTTCTCCGAGCACGGCGCGGTGATGGCGGCGTCGGTCCTCAACTCTCCCCGGGCGGTCGAGGTGAGCGTGTTCATCGTCCGCGCCTTCGTCCGGCTGAGTCGCATCACCGCGGACCAACGGCAACTCGCGCTCAAGCTGGCGGAACTGGAAGGCACGGTCGCGGCGCATGACAAGGCGCTCCGCGCGGTGATTGCGCGGCTCAAGGAGATGATCAAGCCGACGGCATCCGGGAAGAAGCCGATTGGGTTTGGGCCATGATGATGACATCACTCGACAAGCAGTCCAAGGAATCGGCGCGGCTGGAGAAGGAGACCAGGAAGAACTTGGCGGGGCTGGGGTATGGCAGCTAGAAGACAGACGCTTACCGGCAAGCTCGCCCGTCGGCTCATCAGGCAGGCGTCCGAGGGATACGAGGTGGTGGAGCGGCGGGCGCCTGTAGGCGTGAAATTATCGAACCCCCGGCTGTACGACGAGAGGACGGACTTCGACGCGGTCAAAGCGGTGAAGGGCGTGTACATCATATACTGCTCTGAGCGTCGCCGTACGCCCAAGACGAAGGAAACGAGAATCCTCTACATTGGGAGGGGATGGATTGGCAATCGGCTGTTCTACCACCACACGAAGAAGCGTGGGCTCGGGAGGTTCGCGGAACAGCATACTGTGAAGTACGCTTTCATACCGATTCCTAAGTCGGAGTCGGATTGGGCGTTTGTGATGGAGGGCATACTCATCAACGAACACATCCGGCTGTTTGGCTGCAAGCCCTACTACAATGGCAATGCGGGCAGCAGTACACTTCTGGGCTGGCACCACGTGATGACACTCAAGCCCGGGCCACGGGCCATCCTGAGCAAGTACGGGGGCAGGTAGGGAGGCTGTGCGAGCTTGATCATGCCGAGCGAGTGGCGGGAATCGACCTTGGGGGACTTGTGCCTGTTGGTGACGGATGGGGCGCACGCGTCGCCCCGGACCGTCTCCGACGGACGCCCGATGGCCTCTGTGAAGGACCTCACTCGCCACGGGATAACAACCGAGACATGTCGGCGCATCTCGCTGAGCGACTTTGACCGTCTCGTACGCGACGGATGCCAACCGAAGCGCAATGATGTACTGATGGCCAAGGACGGCGCGTCGTGTCTCGAGACCGTGTGCGTGTTCGACCAGCCTGACGAGCTGGTGCTGCTATCGTCGGTCGCCCTGTTCCGTCCCGGTCCAGACCTGGACGCCCACTTCCTGCGCTACTACTTGGAGTGGCCGAGAACCAAGGACCTGCTTCGCGGGGGCTACGTATCCGGGTCAGCCATCCCGCGCGTCGTGCTGCGCGACTTCAAGGCCGCGCCAGTGTCGTTGCCGCCACTTCCGCTCCAACGCGCCATCGCCCGCGTCCTCGGCACGCTGGACGACAAGATTGAGCTGAACCGGAAGATGAACGAGACGCTGGAGGCGATGGCCCGGGCAATCTTCAAGTCCTGGTTCGTGGATTTCGAGCCGTTCCAAGGCAAGGGGATGGTCGACTCGGAGCTGGGGCCGATTCCGAAGAGGTGGGAAGTTCAGCGTCTGGGCAACGTTGCGGACGTGGTCAAGGGGCGATCCTATTCCAGCACGGAACTGCAGCCGTCTTCGGTGGCATTAGTAACGCTCAAGTCGTTCTGTCGCGGCGGCGGCTATCGCCCCGAGGGACTCAAACCCTACACGGGCGCGTACAAGCCAGAGCAGGTGATTCAGCCCGGCGAGGTGGTGATTTCCTTCACTGATGTGACGCAGGCTGCAGAGGTGATAGGCAGACCGGCTGTTGTACGTGCGGCGCCCGCCTTTGATACGTTAGTGGCGTCGCTGGACGTCGGCATCGTGCGCGCGAAGCCGGAGTACAGATACTTGTGTTCGCCCTACTTCTACTACCTACTGGCCTGCCAGGATTTCGTCGGCCACATTCTCGGGTATGTGAATGGTACAACGGTGCTGCACTTGGACAAGGAAGGCATACCTGAGTATCGCTTCGTGTGTCCGCCGGAACCTGTTGCGTCGGGTTTCGCAGCGCTGGCGGTGCCGGTCTACAAGCGTATGGACTTGGCAGACCGCGAATCGTGTTTGCTCGCTGCGGCCCGCGACGCGCTCCTGCCGAAGCTGATGTCGGGAGAGGTGAGGGCAACGAGGACTGCGTGACGACGGAAGACGGCCCTCGATACGGCAGCTGGTGGCACCTAGCACAGTGCTTGGGACCGTACCGCCGGAAGTTCAACTCCGCCGTCCGGCATTGCATCAGGTCTGACGGTGGCCCTGCGGTTGGGCCGATACGGTGGCTGAGGTTCGAAGATGTCTATGGTTACGCCAAGGACCGCGGCGAGATACTCAGCGTCGACTTCCTCCACGATAGAGGTGGAGCCGCATGGCAGACGTTCTGGCCAGACAAGAGACCGGGTGACGGCCCCAGAAAGGGAGTGCCGACTTGGGACGCGGCGGGGCTGATGGATGTAGGCGGAAGCAGGGAGTGGCTGTTGGTGGAGGCTAAGGGTCATGTCGG
>JAFGRF010000097.1 GCA_016935295.1 Caldifarciminota bacterium
CGTAGTCGAAGGACTGAAGACGGTCGTGCACGAGGAGTACCTTACGCACCGCATCAACCAGGTGCAGAAATTCGGGGCAGCGATTGACGAACAGTGCGGCGCGAGCGTCGTGGTCAAGCCGGTAGGCGGCCACGCAATCTACCTGGACCTCGACAAGTTCTTCGCCGGCACCAAGCTGCGCGACGACCAGTTCCCGGGCGTCAGTCTGACCGCGCTGCTACTCATCGCCGGTCACCGCATGTGCGAGCTCGGCGTGTACGCGTTCGGCAGGCAGGTTGACGGCAAAGAAGTCGGACCTGACCCGAGGGTGAACAACGTCCGCGCCGCCGTTCCCCGCCTGTGCTATGAGGACTCCGACCTGCTGTCCGCGGCGGAGGCGGTTGGTGTTCTCTACAAGCACCGCGACCAGATTCCGGGCGTCGAAGTCGTGCACGGCCAGGACCGGCCGATGCGCCACTTCGTCAGCCGCTTCCGGTTCCTCTAGCCCAAGCTCAAGCACAAGCTCAGGCGCAGGCCGCCGTACGAGACTATCTTGGGTGAACTTGGCGGAAGTTAGTCGCTGGGCTTGCGGTCGCGGGCGACAAGGTCTTCCGTGAATTCAGCCTCGGCCGCGACGGGCGTACCGTTCAACCAGAGTTCGGATTCGGCAAGGTCGATCTCATCGTTCCATATGACCGCATAGCCGTGGTCTTCCGCGCGAACCCGGCGGAACAGAGCCTCATTCCGGAGTGGCGCGAACACTTCGCTATCGAGAAGCGGCATGCAGTCATAGACTCTCGCCTCGCCGTTGTCGAACTCAACCCGCAACCTCTTGTTGGCAAGTGCCTGCACCGACTTCACCTTCGGATAGACATCTGATGTTGCCATGCTAGTCCACCCCGGGCAGCAGTCTGTATTCTTGGGTCTGCCACATCCTGACGAGTTCGTCGCGGTACCGCTCTGCCCAATCCCTGACGAGGCGCTGCGCCCGGACCGGCAAGTCGCCTTCAATCATCTCGAGAGTCGAGACCTCAAACACGCCACTGAACTCGCCGTACACCGCGTGGAAATCTGGCACTCCGTGCTCGCGGAAGTACATCTTCACCGTGATGCCATAGAACCTGGCAATGACCGGCATATTCACCTAGTCATAGCGCAGACTGGCCCCAATGTCAAACCCTGAGAACGCAAGCACAGACGCAAACAGCCAGGCGTTTTGGCTCTTGGCCTTTGGCTTCTGACCTTTGACTTGAGACGTTCCCTCCAATAGTCTCTACTGCCCATGTCCAACCGTCTCGCGAACGAACCCAGCCCCTATCTCCGCGACCACGCGGAGAACCCGGTCGACTGGTATCCGTGGGGCGACGAGGCGCTCGCCAGGGCTAAAGCCGAGGACAAACCTATTTTCCTCTCCATCGGCTATTCGGCCTGTCACTGGTGCCACGTCATGGCCCGCGAGTCGTTCTCCGACCCGAAGATTGCCGAAATCCTGAACGCGAACTACGTCAGCATCAAGGTGGACCGCGAGGAGCGGCCGGACGTGGACGAGGTCTACATCGAGGCGGTACGCATCCTGACCGGCTCTGCCGGCTGGCCGCTGTCGGTCTTTCTCACGCCGGACCTGAAGCCCTTTTACGGCGGCACCTACTTCCCGCCCGAACCGCGCCAAGGCATGCCCGCCTTTAATCGCGTACTCTTGGCCGCTCTCCACTATTTCCGAACCCAGCGCCACGAAATCGACGAGGCAGGTAACCGCATCACTGTCGAGCTGAACCGGCTTTCCTCTCTGCCCGACCACGATGGCGACATGGACGAAACCCCGCTCCGGCGGTTCTATGAGCAGCGGCTCGAGGTGTTCGACTCCGAGCACGGTGGGTTCGGCGTTGCGCCCAAGTTCCCCAACCCGACCGACCTGGCGCTCCTGCTTCGGCTGTCCGGGCACCCGGCAACCGAGACGGATGCCACGAAGACACGAAACACACGGAACGGAGCAGGTTCGGAGAAACCGGATTCGCTTCATTCTGATTCGTGCTTTCGTGGCTCTCAACTCCGGAGTCTGGCTGGATTCGACCAGGCACGCGCCATAGTCGAACTCACCCTGCACAAAATGGCAGCAGGCGGCATCTACGACCAGCTTGGCGGCGGGTTTCATCGCTACTCGACCGACACCATCTGGCTCGTCCCCCACTTCGAGAAGATGCTGTACGACAACGCGCTGCTCGCCCAGACCTACGCACGGGCATTCCATGTCACGGGCGAGGAGTCTTACCGTTCGATTGCCGAGGAGACGCTGGCGTGGATGGAACGGGAAATGCTGCTGCCCGGGGGCGGATTCGCCGCGTCGCTGGACGCGGACACCGGCGGCCGGGAAGGAGCGTACTACACGTGGACCGAGACCCAGGTCGCACACGCGGTCGGACCGGAGCTCGCGAGACTCGCCTGTGACTTCTACGGTGTATCCGCGACGGGCAACTTCGACGGCACCAATGTCCTGCACACGGCAGTTCCTATCGAGCAGATTGTCAACGTCCACAACATCGGCATTGCTGAGCTCTGGCCAAAGCTCACCGAAATACGTACCAAGCTGCTCGAAGCCCGCGGCCGGCGCCCCGCGCTCCGGCGCGACGACAAGCTGCTGGCCGACTGGAATGGTCTTGCCCTCTCGGCCTTTGCCCGCTGCTCGGAGGCCTTCGGCAACAACCACTACCTTGATGTGGCCCGGGCTCTGGCCGACCGGACCATGTCTCAGTTGGTCACGGGCAATGAGATATCTCACTGTGTCAGACCCGGAGGCAGCGTGCCGGGCCAGCTTCCCGACTTCGCTTTCGTCATTCAGGGACTGCTCGACCTCTACGGAGCGGGGTTCGACGTGAGACACATCGAGACCGCGGTGCAACTGGCAGACCGAATGCTCGAGCTCTTCTTCGACAAGGAAGGAGGGTTCTTCACGACCCGGGAGGCCACCGGTCTGCCGAACCGGATCAAGAACGGCTATGACGGCGCGATTCCATCGGGCAACTCGGTGGCGGTGATGAGTCTCCTGCGGCTGGCGCGGCTCTGCGGTCGGAACGACTACGAGCGCGCGGCCGCCGACACGCTGCGGCGCTTCTACCGGACGATGGTCAGCTACCCGCCGGCGTTCAGCCTGATGCTTGCCGGGCTCGACCTGCTGCTTCACCCCGGCACCGAAGTCGTTCTCTTTCTGCCTGGTTCTTCAGCCGAAGCCGATTCGATGGCCGGACTCCTTGCATCGACGCCTGACGACTACCGGACCACCGTGGTCATCAGGGCCTCGCAACCGGACGGACTCACCGACCGTCTGATACCGCTGACTCACGGCCGCAGCGCTATCGCTGAGAAACCCACCGCCTTTGTCTGCCGCAACCAGGCTTGTTTCCCCCCGGTCCACACCACCGAGGAGTTTGCCGAGCTGCTCGTGTCTAAGTAACTGTGCACGCTGGCTGCGTTGACTTCCCGTTTCGGTTAACTACACTCTAAGAGACTATGCAAGAACGCTTCACGGAAAGAGTCAGGAAAGTCATCTCGCTCGCCCGTCAGGAAGCAGTCCGGCTTCACCACGACTACATCGGCACCGAACATCTGCTGCTCGGCCTGGTCAAGGAAGGTGAGGGAGTCGCCGCGGTCGTGCTCACCAACCTCGGGGTCAGCACCGACGACCTGCGTCGCGCCGTCGAGAACGCCGTCGACATCGGTTCCGAAACCCTGGTGCTCGGCGAGGTACCGCTGAACCAGGAGGCGCGCTCCTGCCTGAACTACGCCCTTGACGAGGCCCGCAAGATGAACCACACCTACATCGGTACCGAGCACCTGCTGCTCGGGCTCTTGCGCGAGGAACGCGGGGTCGCCTGTCAGATTCTCCAGTCGCTGGGCATGGACATCGAACTGGTCCGGAACGAAACCGCCCGGCTGCTGGGCGGCGAGAGAAGCTCTTCTCAACAGAAATCGCGCAGCAAGACGCCGTCGCTCGACTATTTCTCCCGCGACCTTACCCAGCTTGCCCGCGAGGACAAGCTCGACCCGATCATCGGCCGCGAAAATGAGATCGAGCGCATCGTCCAGATCCTCGCCCGCCGCAAGAAGAACAACCCGGTGCTCATCGGCGAAGCCGGCGTCGGCAAGACCGCGATTGTCGAAGGCCTGGCCCAGCGCATCGTCGCCGGTAGCGTCCCGAACCTGCTCAAGAACAAGCGCGTTCTGGCCCTTGACCTCGCGGCAATCGTCGCCGGCACGAAATACCGCGGCCAGTTCGAGGAACGGCTGAAGTCGGTGATGAATGAAATCCAGCACCAGGGCGATGTCATCATCTTCATCGACGAACTCCACACCATTGTCGGCGCCGGTGCGGCCGAAGGTGCGATTGACGCCTCCAGCATCCTGAAACCGGCCCTCGCCCGCGGCGAGCTGCAGGCCATCGGTGCGACCACGCTCGAGGAGTACCGGAAGCACATCGAGAAGCACTCGGCCCTCGAACGCCGGTTCCAGAAGATACTGGTTGAGGCACCCGGCGCCCAGGAAACGGTCGGCATCCTCAAAGGCCTCAAGGAGAAGTACGAGCTGCACCACAACGTCTCCTACGACGACAAGGCCCTCGAGACCGCGGCCTATCTTGCCGACCGCTACATCTCGGACCGGTTCCTGCCGGACAAGGCGATCGACGTGATTGACGAAGCGGGCTCGCGGGTGAAGTTGATGCGGCCGGTCATCAATCCGGAACTGGACGAATTGGAGAAGAAGATTGAGAAGGCGGCCAAGGCCAAAGAAGATGCGGTCCGCAAACAGGAGTTCGAGAAAGCGGCCGAGCTTCGGGACGAGCAGAAGCAGCTGACCGAGTATCTGAAGCGGAAGCGGAAAGAGTGGGAGAAGGCGGGCTCCTTCCCGGTCGTCACCGAGGAGGACATCGCCTACGTCGTCTCGAACTGGACCGGCGTTCCGCTCGCCAAGCTCGAAGAGCGCGAGTCGGCTCGCCTGCTGCGCATGGAAGACGAAATCCGGCAGCGCATCATCGGCCAGGACAATGCAATAACGATGATTGCCAAGGCCATCCGCCGCTCGCGCGCCGGGGTCAAGGACCCGCGCCGCCCTATCGGCTCGTTCATCTTCCTCGGGCCCACCGGCGTCGGCAAGACCGAACTCGCCCGCGTGCTTGCCCGGTTCATGTTCGGGGACGAGGACGCGCTCATCCGGTTCGACATGTCCGAGTACATGGAGAAGTTCAATGTTTCCCGACTCGTCGGCGCGCCGCCCGGCTACGTCGGGTACGAGGAAGGCGGCCAGCTTACGGAGAAGGTGCGCCGCAAGCAGTACGCGGTCGTGCTCTTCGACGAAATCGAGAAGGCCCACCCGGACGTCTTCAACATTCTGCTGCAGCTGCTCGACGACGGCCAGGTGACTGATTCGCTCGGCCGCAAGGTAAGCTTCAAGAACACGGTCGTCATCATGACTTCGAACATCGCCTCGACCGAAATCCGCGGCATGAGCGGGTTCGGGTTCGGCGCCACCACCAGTGACGCCAACTACGAGTCCATCCGCGACAAGGTGATGACCGAGGTCAAGCGCTTCTTCCGCCCGGAATTCCTGAACCGCGTTGATGAAGTACTCGTGTTCCGGCCGCTCGACCGGAAACAGATGGAGGAGATAGTCGAAATCCAGCTCCGCGACCTCTCCGCCCGTCTCAAGGAGCAGCGGCTGACGGTCGAGTTGACCACGAACGCCAAGGAGCTCCTTGTCCAGGAGGGCTTCGACCCGCAGTTCGGAGCCCGACCAATCAAACGCGCTTTGCGCCGGCTGCTCGAAGACCCGCTGGCCGAAGAACTGCTCAAAGGCCGATTCAAAGAGAGTTCGGTTGTCCTCGTCGACCGCGACGGCGACCGGCTGGTCTTTGCTGAAAAGGCAACCGAGCCGGCACCGGCGCTGAAGCAGTGATAGCGCTGCTCGCAGCCCTGCTGCTGGCCCAGCCGGGCCATCCCGACACCAACAAGGTCATTCTGCTCGGCGTCTCAGCCCGATCTCAGACGGCCGACACTCTGCTTATCGTCCGCACCGCCGGCCTCAACCGCGGCCAGACGCTGACATCGAGTGGCCTGCGCACGTGGGTTGAGGACGCAATCCGCCGGGTCTACGGACTCGGGCTTTTCTCACAGGTAGAGGCAGAAACCACGCGCATTGCCGACGGCGTACGAGTCACCTTTGTCGTCACCGAGTTCCCGAAGCTCAAGTCAGTAGGCTACGAAGGATACCGCCGAGTCCGCAAGAAGGACCTCGACGCCAAAGTCAAGGCCAAGGAAGGCGAGATTCTGACCGACAAGAAGGTATTCGACTGGGAGCAGGAGGTCCTGAAGCTCTACAAAGAGAGGGGATTCCTGCTGGTGAAGGTCGACCATGAGACCTCTAAGCCCGACACGCTCAACCAGGTTACGTTGACCTACAAGATCGACGAGGGCGACCCGGTGCGAATCCGCAATATCGAAATCCTCGGCAACGACCACTTCACCGACGAGCAGATTGAGATCAAGCTCACCAACCGGCAGAAAGAGTGGTACCGCAAAGGCAATCTCAAAGAAGACGAGTTCATCAAGGACCTCGAACGCATCACGGACTTCTACAAACAGCGCGGGTTCATCGACGCCAAGGTGCTCGACTACGACATGGAATTCGACAAAGGCTGGGCCAGCATCACCATCAACGTCTCGGAAGGGACCAGATACTACTTCGGGAACGTCACTATCGAAGGCGACTCGGTGATGAATGAAGCCGACCTCCGCAAGCTCATCCACTACCGTTCAGGCGAACCGTACAACACCAAGCTCGCCCAGTCGGCTCTCCAGGACCTGTTCTCAGCCTATTCCGAGGAAGGATACATCTACGCCCAGGTTTCACCGGTCGAGCAGGTTCGTGCCGACACGGTGGATATCACCTATCAGATAGCCGAGGGTGCGCCTGCAACCATCCGCCTGGTCAGCATCGAAGGCAACGAGCAGACCCACGACAACGTCATCCGCCGCGAAGTGAGTTCGCTGCCCGGCTACACGTTCCGCCGCTCCGAGGTGATGCGCTCGCAGCGCGACATATACAACCTCGGGTTCTTCGACGATGTCACCCTCGACTACCGCCGAGCTGACACCACCGGTGACATCGACCTCATCTACAAAGTGAAGGAGAAGTCATTCTTCGGCACGATCGGCGCGGGAATCACCTATTCGGCAACCGACGGTCTCACCGGCTATGTCGAACTCCAGCAGCCGAATCTCTTCGGCCGGGCCCAGAGCGCGAACGTGAAGCTCGAACGGGGCAGCAAAAAGACCAACGTCCAGCTCGGGTTCACGGAGCCCTGGCTCTTCGACCGGCCGCTGTCTGCCGGCGCCGATGTCTCATACTACACCTACACCTACGACTACTACGACAAACAGCAGATCGGCGGCGGTCTCTCTTTCTCTCGGCCTCTGCCCCTCGACTACACTCGCGCCTACCTCGCCCTGCGAGTCATCGACGCCTACGTCCCGCCGACGTCCATCAGCACCACCTACAAACAGACCGACACCCTGTTCAGTGTCTACGGGGACACCACGCACAAGACCGCATTCCGGCCGAGCATCACCTTCACCCGGGATTCCCGCGACTACATCTACAATGCGCTGACCGGCTCGTCGACCACCTACCAGTTCGACCTGTCGGTGGGCGACATCAACTTCCATCGCCACGTCTTCGACATGAGCCAGTACTTCCCGCTGTTCTGGAAATTCGGCCTCATGGGACGGACGCGGCTGGGCTACATTACGGGCTTCACCGGCAGTGACCGAATACCGGTCTACGAGCGCTTCACCCCTGGCGGCACCGGCGTGGACGGCATCCGCGGATATGGCGAGAACTCCATCGGCCCGAAGTCGTCCGGCTATGTCATCGGCGGCCGGGCCGAGGCGCTCTTCACGCTGGAGTACAGGCTCCGGCTGTCGCACCAACTCTCCTTCCTCGCGTTCGGCGACGCCGGCAACGCCTGGAACTCAATCGACCAGTTCAGCTTCTCCGACCTGAAGCGCGGTGCCGGGGTCGGGGTCAGACTGGAAATCCCGATGCTCGGACTCATCGGGTTTGACCTCGGCTACGGATTCGACAAAGCCACTCCGGGCTGGGAACCCCACTTCCAGGTCGGACGCACCTTCTAGGCCCGCTTCCCTTCCCGCCACCTTGACCTCTACCGCTTGACATAGCGGTCAAGTCGAGTCACAATCAGCCATGGTCAGGCTATTGGCCCTCGCGGTTATCCCCATTCTGGCGCTATGCGGCGGGCTGCAGTTCCCGACGCCGACATGGTCCGGCAGTGTACCTGGAGACTGGGGTCGTCTGACCGTGCTCGACACCTCGCACGCTCCGCTGTTCCTCATTGATAGAGGCGACAGAGTGGCCGCCTGTACGCTACACTCCGGCGAATACGTGACCAAGTACGACCTCCCTCGTCTCGGCACTTCCCTGAATTTCAGGGGCGACTCCGCACGGCCATGCGGGTTCAGCCTCATCGGGGATGTCGACAATGATGGAATCGAAGAATTCGTGGTGGCAATCAACCGGACCATCAGCAAGTACAAGCTAATCAACGGCACACTGGCGATGACGTCAGTTGCCAGCGTCCGGCTGCATCCGGACTCAGGCCGGACGTGGATAACAGATGGGTGCATCGGCGATATCACTAACGACGGACGTAACGAGATCCTCATCGCCGCAGCCCGCGCAAGACCTCCGTCGGCGGGAGGAGACTCGTGGAGCGTCGTCACTCTCTTCGTCTGTCGTTGGGATGGGGACAGCCTGGTTCAGATGTGGAACGACCAAGGCACTTTGAATCTCGAACTGCCGCCGATCGACTTCGCGACAGAAGAAATGTGCACGATCGCCGATATTCGGAACATCGGCATCAACAAGCTGATCCTCTCTGAGGGCATGGGCGACGATGTCCATCCAGCAGTCTACCGAGAGCTGGTATGGAAGGACGGAGGACTCAAGGAGGCAGGGTTCTTCCAGCTAAGGGACGGCGTACTGCAGCCTGAGCAATGGCCGGGAGACCTGCTCCATGCCGCAACGGGCTGCCAATTCGGACGAGTCAACGGAAAGACGGCGATCCTCGCAGACATCGTGACCAGAGGCTGCGTCTGGCAAGGAGAACTCTTTGTCTTCTCAGGAGACTCCACGATCCAGCATCGCGTGCTGTGGTCGGACGCGAACCTCGATTTGCAGAGCCCGAGCATGGGCACTCTGATTGACCCTGACGGAAAGGGAGTCGGGGCACTACGCATCATGAACCCGTGGACAGGCGGGCGCAGGTTCGAGTTCTACCGGCTGTAGCCGGCCCGGACGTCAGCGGTAGAACCGACCGCGAGGGTGCTGGTAGCTTCCATTGGCGAACGGTAAGACTATCTTGTTGTAGAAGTTGTCAAACAGCTTCTCGCCGTTCACGCCGGACCGTTCCGGGTGAAACTGGACGCCGTAGAGCGGCAGCGTCGGGTGATGCATGGCCTCGACCGGACATGATGCCGACCGCGCAATAACGTGCAACCCGGCCCGTTCTATCGGCTCGTCGGGTATGTACTCGCGGTGACTCTCACGAAACTCCATCTCCGGTGCCATTCCGTGGAACAGCGGCCCCGGCTCCGAGATGATGATCGTCTCGTCCCGCTCAATCAACTCACCGGCCAGCACCTGCACTCCGAACGTCCGGGCAAAGAGTTGATGGCCAAAGCAAATCCCGAGCGTAGGCACCTTGAGACTGCGGACGAATTCGACCAGCGGCTCAGCCGGCCTCTCGACCGACAACAGCCACTGCGAACCTGATATGACTGCCGCGTCAAACGTGCCCATATCATAGGCCCGTTCCAGCACTCCCCACGATACCTCGACTGCGTCGGTGAAACGCTCCACCTGCGCGATGTAGCCCTTGATTTTCTTCTCGGCATTCTCGCGGTAGCAGTTCACTACCAGTGTTCTCACCATCCACCTCCGGTCTTCTGGCCGGCACGCGTGTCCGGGAACCGGCAGATATACGCATACGCATCATGGTGGTGAATGGACTCGAAGCTCTCAACCGCAACCTCGTACCCGGTCACGAGCGGATGCTCGTCGAGCCGCTTCGCCACCTTTCGAACGACATCCTCGACGAACGCCGGATTCTCGAGCGCCCGTGTCGTCACGTGTTTCTCATCCTCGCGCTCGAGCAGTGAGTAGACCTCGCTCGAGCCGCAGTCCTCGACGAGGTCGATCAGATCTTCCAGCCACAGGAACCCCCGGAATTCGACCGCGACCGTGATCTCCGCCCGCTGGTTGTGCGCACCCGCCTCCACCATCTCTTTGGAGCAGGGACACACCGTCGCGACCGGCACCACGACCCCGAGTCTGAGCCGGAACCGATCGCTGAGCTGGGCAACCACCCGACAACGGTAGTCCATCAGGCCGCGCACTCCTGAGACAGGAGCGGTCTTCTCGATGAAGTACGGGAACTCCATCTCGAGGTGCGCCGAGTCGGCCTCAAGTTCCTTTCTCATGTCCCGGAGAATCGAACCAACCTTGTGCAGGTCAATCTCGCTGTGGTATCGACTGAGAATTTGAACGAACCGACCCATGTACGTCCCGCGGTGCTCGCGCGGCAGGTCGACGTACATGCTGATGTGGGCGACCGTATGTTGCTTGCGCCGCGCCTTGTCGAGCAGCACGATCGGATAGCTGAGGTTCTTCACCCCGACCTTGTCAATCGCTGCCCCACCCTCGCTCGGCTTTCTCCTGATGTCCTCCATCCTGCTCCTCAGTACTCATTCCTCATTGCTCAGTCCTACACGAGAGCGTGGCTGCGGAAGCTGTAGTGGCTGTCGCGGCAGACCACGACGTGGTCGAGCAAACGAATGCCCAGGATCTTGCCTGCCTCGGTGAGGCGACGCGTCAACCGGATGTCATCATCCGATGGCGTGGGGTCTCCGGATGGGTGATTGTGGACCACGATGACCCCTGCAGCGCCGGCTCGGATTGCCCGTTCGAAGACCTCGCGCGGATGAGCTAGCGTTGTATCCAGACTGCCAACCGACACCTCGTCCCCGCCCATGTGGCGGTTCCGCGAGTCGACGTAGAACGTCAGAAAACACTCCTTGCGCCAGTCCTTCACATTCGAACGCGCGCGCCGTGCCACCTCCTTGGGGTCGGACAGGTCGGCCCGTTCCCTCACAAATGGCGTATCGTCGTTCCGCCGGGCCAGCTCGAATGCGGCCACTATCTGGCAGGCTTTGGCCTTGCCGATGCCGGGTACGCGCATCAACTCCTCGATACTCGCCCGTCCGACCTCAGCAACGGAATGGAATTGATTCACAAGCTGTTGCGCGATATCCCTGACCGGCATCCCTCTGGTTCCGCGGCTGATGATGATTGCCAGCAGCTCGACTTCGGAGAGATTCGCCGCCCCTACCTTCACCAGTCTCTCCCGCGGCCGCTCGTGCTCCGGCGTCTCCCTCATCGTGGGCTTGTGGTTGCTCGAGATACGTCGCTCGTCCTTCGGGCTTCGAGCTTCTTTCTCGCCGTCCGTCATTCGTCATTCGTCCTTCGGACTTCGGACTTCAGGACGAACTCCCACGCGCACGAGACATCGCCCGGGTGCTTGTCCGGCGGGCAGCAGATGCAGTGCGTCTCAATCCGCGGGTCGATGGTCCTGGCGAACCACTCGTACTCGACCAGGCCGACCGGCTTGCAGGGGAAATCCGGCAGACCCTTGCGCTTGCGCGCCGACTGCACGCGGCAATCCTGCATCCGGAACACCACGCGGTTCTCGGTCTGCTCAGCTACCTCCTGCTTGTTCAAGAATGAGTAGAGCCGCAGAGACAGCGCCTTGACCAATGCTGGGATTCCGCCACCGGGCGGGATGCCGTGGCGGGCCATGATGCGCTTTGCTTCGATGGTAGTGAATACGCGCCAGGCTTCGGCATCGGCCCTCATGGCTGCGTCCATACCATGGGCTCGTTCGACTGCCTGGAACCACAGGCCGTCGTGCGCCAGCCAGTTCTTCGCCGAATCCTCGATGATCCCGACCAGGTCCTCGCGGCTCAGTCCTGCAAGTTGGGGAAACCTCTCTATCATGGCTGCTGATGATATAGCTGCACGCTATCATGTCAACGCGGAGACATGAAAGCCAAGGGCGGGCTTGCGCCCGCCCTTGAAAGCCGCGAACGGCCGTTACCAGCGGTTGCCGCTGTCGCGGGACGACCGACGGTCGTTGCCGCGCGGCGGACGCTCGGTGCGCTCACGCGCCACGTTGACGGTGAGCGGCCGGCCTTCCATCTGGTACTGATTCAGGGCCGAGATCGCCGCGGTCGCTGCATCGGCAGCGCTCATCTCGACGAACGCGAATCCCCGTGACCTGTCCGTGAACTTGTCCTTCACGATGCTGACCGAAGTCACTTCGCCATGCTGACTGAACAGCTCATTGAGCTGTGTCTCGGTTGCGCTGAAGGGAAGATTCCCTACAAAAATGCGCGTACCCATATATAAACGGACCTCCGTTTTGTTTGCGCTTGATAATCGTTGAAGGGAGCTACGGGCGGGTCTGGACTAGACAGACGCAAGGACACATAGACACCTGACGTTACACAAGCAGTCTCGGGACCTGGTTGCTTCTGGTTGGCTGCCGGTCCCCTTGATAGCCAACGTGAAATAATAGCACCCCCTGCCTGGAAGTCAAGTAGCGCTTACAGCTCAATGACTTATGGGAATGGGCGGAGCGTAACAGAGGTCGAGCCGTTCGACGCGACCGGTTCGTGAAACTCGCAGCAGCAGCGACTCACACGGCCCGAAATCGAGTGAGAGCCGGAAGGAATCGATGCCGCTGATACTGAACGTCACGTCTCGTCGCACCTGGCCGGCATTCGCAGCCTGACCATGCTCCATCGGATACGTCAGCCCCCTCGAGGCCGGATGGCCAAAGAAGAACAGCAACTCGTCGTCCACAGCCCGACACCAGAAATCGGGTGCGTCTTCGCCGCGGACAATTGGCGGTTCCTGGAGCAAACTCCCGAAGTCGCTACTCACGTTGCTGAGTCTCCTGAGCGCCTCCAACGCCGCGCCGTGCTTCTTCGCCTCGCTCTTGTCCACGGCCCTGCCTGGACGTTTCGGGAGCCGCTTGAGGCAGACTGGCAGCCCCTCCTTTGCCAGACGAGCTATCTCGGCTAGTCCATCGGCGTCCAGCCACTCGCAGTCAACATAGAGAAGGCCAAATCGGGCATCTACCACTTGTAGAACCCCATCCTCGAACCGAGCCTTCCTGAGGAACGACGCTGACACCCAGAGCGGTTGTCGTCCTGCCAGTTCTGCGGGCGGACGCAGGTAGTGCATCTCCCAGTGATACCGCGCACTCGGCTTCTGCTGCTCCATCGGCAGCTCGCCTTTCATCCACTGGTCTTCGATAGGCAGGTAGACTGCGACTTCGGAATACGGGCTGCCCAGCTTCATCGCCGCGCAAACTCGCTCCATGTAGGCATTGAACTCCGGCAACTCTGCCGCGAACGCGCTATCCGGCCCAACGTGGATGCTTGCGTAGAACCGGTTCGGGCTCATCGCTTGTGCTTGGGCTTGTGCTGCTTGTGGCTTGAGGCTTGCGGCTTGCGGCTGATACGGCATCCCATGCCAGAACACGTGGTTCACGCCATTCGCGAACAAGGCGTCGGCAAGCAGCTTGAGGTCGCCAACCTGCTCCTCGCCCTGGTGCGGACCGGGTCCTGGGTATGGAACCCAGCCATAGAGACATGTAAACGCCTCGGCAGAGACGACCGGTTTGCCCGTCAACGCCGCAGCCGACGCCGGCATGCGGCTGGACTCCGGGTCAAAGAGAACCGCCTCAGACTCCGGTACGTCGGCTGCTGCATACGCGGACAGCAGGTCACAGGGTGCGCCATGGCACTGCACACGAGTGAACGAGTTGTGCCTGTGGCTGTACTCGGTGAACGGCTCGTAGAACTCATGCTGTACGTAGTCGGCGATGAGCTTTCGATAGTCGTATCTCACGTCCGGATGCTCATCAAGCTTGGGCATGAAAGGCAGGATGTCATACCCGAACCGCTCCCGGAACCGCTCGCCGAATCCCGCGGTCCAGAGCCCTTCGGTCTCCACTTCGAACGAGTCACAGAAGAGAGCGGAAGGAACCGCAGATGCCGGACCCGGAATATCATCCACAGATTCCGCAGATTTCACAGATTCCAGCCAGGCCCCCTGAACCCCAGACCCCCTGAACTCGGACACGGGCAAGGCTGAGACGAGGCGGTCGGCATAGCGATAGAACGCCTGCCGGTCGAGGTGGTTGAGGATCCTCCCCTCTTCAGGCAGCTCCCAGGAACGGCCCGGTCTCTCCGGCGATGGCCCGTCGTATCGCTGTGAAGCATCGGCTTCGGACACGAACGTTCCGCCAAAGGGCCACAGCGTGCCGAACGTGAAGTCGCAGCCCAGTCCGAGCGACTCACAGTAACGCCTGGCAAAGGCCACCATCCTAGACCACTCCTGACTCAGGAAATCCGGTCCGCGCTTCTGTCCGGGCAGTGGATAGATGAAGGCCAGCTCGACTCCACCGAAACCGTTAGCCTGGACCCAGTCGAGCTGCGACTTGATGTCCTCCTCGCGTAGCTCGACGTTGAACCACCACCAGCGTGTCCAAGGACGGGAATCAGGGTAGAAACGAGGAGGAAGTGGTCCAGTGGTCAAGTGGTCTAGTGGTCCAGTGCCCGGGCTTGCGGCTTGAGGCGTGCGGCTTGAAGCCTCTTCTGCTTGGGCTTGCGCTTCGGCTCTCTCAGCTCCGCCCACTCAGCACCTTGGACTCGTATCTCCGCACTTCATCCATCCAGGCACCGCCCGGCGGCACGCCGGAGTTGACACAGTGGTAGTCCCATATGACTCCCAG
>JAFGRF010000098.1 GCA_016935295.1 Caldifarciminota bacterium
CTGAATTCTGGTCTGTCCTCTTCTTGAAGCGCCGTCGGCCGCAAGCTAACATCGCCGCGCTCTTGACTTCCAGCACCTTTCGGCTATAACTCCGAGGTGCTGGAATGGGCTCGCACGCCCTTCAATCGGGTGAAATCGTGAACACGAGGTAACATGTACGATCTGAACGGAATCGCCAATTTCATCTGGGGCATTGCCGACGATGTGCTCCGCGACCTCTACGTTCGCGGCAAGTACCGCGACGTGATTCTGCCGATGACCGTACTCCGGCGGTTCGACGCTGTGCTCGAGCCGACCAAGCAGGCGGTGCTCGACATGAACGCCAAGCTCGACAAGGCACGTATCACCAACAAGGACAAGGCGCTGCGAGGTGCGGCCGGCCAGGACTTCTACAACACATCCAGGTTCACCCTCCGCGACCTGCGCGCCCGGGCAAGCCAGCAGCAACTCCGCACCGACTTCGAGGCCTACCTCGACGGCTACTCGCCCAACGTGCAGGATATCCTCAACTGCTTCGAGTTCCGCAACCAGATTCCGCGCCTGTCGCGGGCCGACGCGCTCGGTACGCTGATAGAAAAGTACCTCGACCTGGATATGAACCTGAGCCCGGACCCGGTGCTGAACGCCGATGGCTCGGAAAAGCTGCCCGGCCTTGATAACCACGGCATGGGCACGGTCTTCGAGGAACTGGTTCGGCGCTTCAACGAGGAGAACAACGAGGAAGCGGGCGAGCACTGGACCCCGCGCGACGCGGTCAAGCTGATGGCGCGGCTCGTCTTCCTGCCGATTGCGGACAAGGTGCAGTCCGGCGCGTACCTTGTATACGACGGTGCCTGCGGCACGGGTGGAATGCTCACTGTGGCTGAGGAGACGCTACAGCAGCTCGCGAAAGAGCGGGGCAAGAAGGTCACGACGCATCTCTACGGCCAGGAAATCAACGCCGAAACCTACGCCATCGCCAAGGCCGACCTGCTGCTCAAAGGCGAAGGTTCGGCTGCGGATAACATCGTTGGCGGACCCGAGCACTCGACCCTGTCGAACGACGCCTTCCGGTCGCTCGAATTCGACTTCATGCTCTCGAACCCGCCCTACGGCAAGAGCTGGAAGACAGACCTCGAGAAGATGGGCGGCAAAGGGAGCATCAAGGACTCGCGCTTCGTCATCACCCACGCGGGCGACGCCGAGTACTCGCTCATCACCCGCTCCAGCGACGGCCAGATGATGTTCCTCGCCAACATGCTCTCCAAGATGAAGGGCGGCACCAAGCTCGGCAGCCGCATTGCCGAAGTGCACAACGGCTCCTCGCTCTTCACCGGCGACGCGGGCCAGGGCGAAAGCAACATCCGGCGCTGGATTATCGAGAACGACTGGCTGGAAGCCATCGTCGCCCTGCCGCTCAACATGTTCTACAACACCGGCATCGCAACGTACATCTGGGTGCTGTCCAACCGCAAGCCCGAGCACCGTAAGGGCAAGGTGCAACTCATCGACGCGACCCAGTGGTTCAAGCCGCTGCGCAAGAACCTCGGCAAGAAGAACTGCGAACTGGCGGAAGAAGACGTCACGCGCATCTGCGACACGTTCCTCGCCTTCAAAGAGACCGAGCAGTCGAAAATATTCCCCAACGCCGCCTTCGGCTACTGGAAGGTGAGGGTCGAAAGGCCATTGCGCCTGCGCAGCCAACTCACGCTGAAAGCTGTAGAATCTCTGCGGTTCGTTGCAGGGGACGAAGCCATACGGAGTCGCCTGTATGACCAGTTGGGTGAGGCTCTGTTCGAGGACTTCCCGAGCGTCAGCGCCAGATTGGAGAAGCTACTTGCTGACTGGGGCAGGCCTGAGTCCGATGGCGAGGAGCCTCCGGAGGCTGGGCGCAGATCAGCGCTATCCGAGAAGAAGCGGCGCAAACTCCTCGAGAGCTGCACGTGGGAGAAGGGAGCGTTTCTAGCGGGAGTCGCGACGGAACTCAGGAGGGTGGTCGGAGATGCTCTTTTCGAGGATCATGCTCGATTTCGTGATGCCGTAGAAATAGCTCTCGGTGAACTCGGAGTCAGGCTTTCCGCCTCGGACAAGAAAGCCATTTTTCGCGCCGCGAGTTGGACCGACGAGGCCGTCCCGCCACTTGTGGCCAAGGTTCACAAGCCGGGCAAGGTTCAGCCGGACCCGCTGCACGGGTTGTTTGAAGTCACCATTGGCGGTAAGAAGTGCGTGGTCGAGTACGAACCGGACACGGACCTCCGCGACACCGAGCAGATTCCGCTGCTCGAAGACGGCGGCATCGAAGCCTTCATCCGCCGCGAAGTCCTGCCGTATGCGCCCGACGCCTGGATCGACGAGGCCTCAACCAAGACCGGCTACGAAATCAGCTTCAACCGCTACTTCTACAAGCCCCAGCCACTACGCACACTTGAGGAAATCAAGGCCGACATCGCGGCGCTGGAGAAGGAAACGGAAGGGCTGCTGAAGGAGGTGCTGGAATGAGAAGAGAACTCTACCCTGCTGAGCGTCAGATGCTGGAAGCGCTCAGCAATGCGTGTGCGCCGCTCTACAACAACCACGAACAGTCGGGTCGTGTCTGGACCCGGGTAGTCAAGGAGAGTCTTGCCGCCCTAGGCCGAGGTTACGGTTTCAGGGCCTTCTTCTCTGGCGAAGAGGGCAATGCCGAGTGGCTCTGGGATATGACGTGGCTAGACGTGGCAGACAACTGGGAGCGGTTTCAGGGGGTCTACCTTGCCTGTGAGGTGGAGTGGAACGCAGAACTGAGCGAGCACCTGCACGACTTCATGAAGCTCGTGGTGGCTGAGTCTAAGTACCGCCTCTTCGTCTGTCAGGTGCAAGACGCGAAGACTTGGATTGACCAGCGATTCCAGGCGCTGATGGATGCGAGTGCCGAAGTGACCGGGAAGAGGTTCTTGGTGGTAGGCGTCCCGTGGACGAAGCCTGAAGGAGCACTCCCGCACGCGGCTTGGACCACATGAGAGGTCGGAAGGAGGCTGCGTTCGATGTGGTAATCTACAACGCCGCCGCGCGTGACTACCGAGCGTGTATGGCTTGGTCCGACCGCATCCTGTACGATATGTGCCAGGGCTCGCCCCGCCACGCTGATCCGGCGCGCGTACACGGCAAGCTGTCACTCATCGGCCGGAGCTACGCGACAAGAGTCGAGCGTCTGCTAGAATCCGATGGGCAGGAGCAGCAGGGCGGCGCGTTGCGTCGATGGCGAGAGCACTTTGTCGGAGCCGCGGGAACCCTAGATCGAATCGTGCGTGATGTCAGGAAGATATACGTACCTCTCAGCGAAGACCGGCTGCGCAGGACCGCTCGGCTGCACGGCGAGTTATGCGGGCTGATGCAGCGCGCGGATGGATACTACCACAATGAAG
>JAFGRF010000099.1 GCA_016935295.1 Caldifarciminota bacterium
GAGCGTGTGGCCTTGGGACGTGGCGCTGGGTGAGTCCAAGGTGTACGTCGGCGCGAGTGATGGCTGGGGCGTGGATGTCTATGACCTGACCAATCCCGGCCAGCCCGTGCGTCGAGGCAGGGCTAGCGCGCCAACGGATATCCGACGTTTGTGCTACTCGAATGGCCATCTGTATGCGGCTCTTTGGGATGCCGGGGTTGCAGTCTATGAGACGACAATGACCGCCATCGAAGAGACGCCTGGACCTCGAACCGAGCCGGTGGCTTTCAGTCCATGGCCGAGTGTCACCACGAATTGGGTACGGTTCGCTGCCAGTGGGATGGCGTGTGGCCTTGACATCGCAGTATTTGATGTCACCGGAAAGAGACTCAGAAACGTGCCTGTCCTGGCCGAAACGAAAGGAGGTGCCACTCTCGGCAAGGCTAGCTTTGCCAGCTTGCCCGTAGGCGTGTACGTTATCAGAGTCTGCGGTGAAGGCACAAACCTCACGGCGAAGGTCGTGAGAACGAAAGGGAGGTAGAGGATGAAACGCACAATTGCGCTGCTGCTTGCCTGTATCGGTCTGGCATTTCCGCTCGTAGTTGGATATCACGTGGAGCCGGTCAAGGCACAATGGTCTGGCTGGACTTCGCGTCCGCCACCGAACAATGCTGTCTCCGAGGTCATCACCTGCAACTTTGATGAACTCGACACTGCTGCGGGTGGTTACGCGGAGTTGTTCGTCGGTGATTTCCACGATACGACGTCGTTCAACCTGAACATCTACGAGTACCCGGACGGCGTCCAGCCGATTGCGTCGGCTCTCGGACAGCACCCGACCAGAGGGCACACCTGGCTACGATTCCCGGTGGTAACAGCCAGCGGTCAATCCTTCACCAAGGGCAAGAAGTACGAGTTCCGGTTCACCCGAAGCGGCTCGGACTCGATTCAATACTACTATGACTCGGCGTGCGGGTACGACTACGGTCAGATGATAGCGCCGTATCCGCCGGTGATTACGCCCAGCTACGGGCTGGCCATGAGATGCTATGGACGGATGAGGGCGGTGGATTCTCTGAACTTCGGGGCGGACGAATTCTCTTGGTGGACAGGAGGCAGTATACCACAATTCGACCCCTGGGAACTGGCTCGCTGGACTGAAAGCGCTCATGTGAACACGGTCCGACTCGATGTTGACTGGCATGAGATTCAGTTCCGCGATTCGGGATACTGGGACTTCACGCTGCTCGACTCCTCACTCGAGTCGCTACACGATTCCGCGGGATGCCGAATCGTGGGGTTGCTCACTCAAGTGCCCAAGTGGGCCAGCACGCGCATTGTCCAGAATGACTCTGGGGCTGATACGTGCTTCAGGTGCCCACCGCAGCGGCTGGAGTGCCGGGTCGGCAGCGATTCAAACTACCTTGCGCGTTTTCTGAGGGCGCTCATCGCACACTGTGACAACCGCGGTTTCGCGATCAATGACTGGGAGGTGGGAAACGAGGTGAACAGCCAGGACTCGCTCAACTCTCTCATGAGTTGGTGGGTGCACCCAAACTTCTACTACACCGACACGCCGTACTGCGTCGGGCCGGGATTTCGTGATATGTGCTCGCTCTATGTGCGGTATGCCGTCGTGGTCGACTCTGCGATTCGGTATACTACCTCCGGTCATCTTCACGACAAGATTGCCGTGAACTCGGTGAACTGGGTGAATACGACGAACACCGAGGGTGATACCAACAACACGCTGGCCGGTAAAGAATGGCTGCGCGGCTTCTACGACATCGTGGGCAACGGACCGTACTTCTGGGACGCCATCTCGGCGCATCCATATCAGGAGACCATCCCCGACCCTCCTACAGTCTGGCCGTTCAAACCTTGGGAGATGGAATCGCACGCCGAGACGCTACGCAGTATCATGCGGGAGCACGGGGACTATGGCGAGCTGTGGAACACCGAATTCAGCATGCCCGGCGTCTGCTGGTGGAACCTGGACTACTTTAGGGATACAGTGTCGACGCCGGAGCAGGAAGCCAACTATTGCTGCCAGGTGTTCACTGCGGCGGAGGGCATGAAAGCACTCCCGGGAGGGTGCTTCGACAGGACTTACTGGTGGCACCTGCGGGCGTATTCCACGGACACCTTGCACTTGGAGTTTGAGGCGCTCTGGGGGCTTCATGGGGACGACCCCAACGTGCCGCTGTACGCCTACAAGCAGACTGCAGAACAGCTCATCGGCAAGCGGCTCAACGGCAGGGTGATGACCGGAGACACCGCGATCGACAACCACACCCGGGTGTACGAGTTTGAGGACACGACAGCGGAGAAGAAGCGAACCTGGGTATGCTGGCAGGATGAGGCCGTGGCGGCCTACTCGCCGTTGTCCGTGCGCAGCGACACCGTGGATACGGTGGCACTTGCCTACAACGGGTCGCCGCCGTTCGGTCGGAAGGATGCGGAGAACTCCGGATGGCTGCACCCGGCTCTGCAGCCGCGCCCGACGTTTGTTGCGGAGAAGAGCGCTGCCAGCCGGCCAGACTTGGTCGTGGACAGCGTACGGTACGTATTGCCGCCGTCGGACACTGCCGTGCTGGCATGGGTCACCAATCGGGGGAACCGGGCCACGCCTCTTCAATCGCCGGGGAGCGTGCCCTATCCAACGTGGGCCGTGCTGTACGCAAACGGAGATTCGCTGGCCGAGGCTGTGTACACCGACTCGGTTCCCGCTGATAGCTCGGTGGTGTTCGAGTTTGCTCGCGGCGCTATGCAGACACCGCCAGCGGCTCTTCTTGAGGTCAGGGTCAATCCGGGCCAGAGCTACATCGAGCTTGGGATGGACGACAACACCGGCTACACGCTCGCAGTTCAACCCTAGCCTTCGCCCCTAATCGAGTCTGCGGCCGCTGAAACCCGTCCTCCAGTTTAGTATAAGTCCCGTCGATCTCCGGATCGGAAATCTCCTAACTTCTTTATTCTCAATTCATTATTCTCTCTCCTCGTATCTGCCCTACCCCGTCCCCCGGGCTGTTCTGGAGGCAGTTCCAGACGCTGCCCGGAAAGCAGTTCGGAAGGTTGCTCCGCAGGCTATTCGGCGAGGAATCTGAGGAACCGCTTGGTCTGCTGTTCGGCCAGCTGATCGACGGGCTATCCGGCGAGCTACCCGGAAAACTGCGGAGACGGCGGTTGTCCAGGCTGCTCCTTGGGTAGCTCTGAGAGTCGTTCGGGAAGCAGTCGGGAAAGCAGCGGGGCAGGCTGCCCGCTCAGTTGTTCGGAACGCAATCCGGCGGATTCTCCGGAGGACAGCCAGGGAGGTTGTTCGCCCTTTGCCCTGTCCCGCGCCTTGGAAGACTGCAGACTGCCCGTAGCCGCCGGACCAAACTGAGGGGAGCGGCAGAGTGCCGCTCCCGTGCTGAGTACGTTCGAAACGGTCTACTTCGCTGTTTGTATCTTGTACGGCAGGAGCCAGCCGTTGTAGTCGTAGGCCGCGTCGTGGTCCATGAGAGTGCCCTTGGTCATCAAGTCGAAGATGGCGAACCTGACTCCCGGCCACAACTGCGCGTTCCAAGTCCCTGAGAAAACTCCGTCGCCCTGATCCTCGAACGGCGACCTGACGAAAAGAATGCCCCAGAACGCGTGCAGCCAGGCGTACCCGTCGGTGGCGTTGGTGTAGAGAGTCATGGTCAGTTGCTCGCCGGGCGTGAAGGTGATCAGGCTGTCGACCCAGTAGTAGGTGTCGAGCGGGCCCGTAATCAGGATGTCGCGGAGTGAGCTGTGGATCTTCAGGGAGTCAATCCGCACTGTGTTCGTAGTCTCGGATTCGCCGTATGCGAGCGATATCTTCTTAAGCTTCCATCCCCGGTCTGCGTCCGTGTCCTTGCCATCGCGCGCGTACACGCCGTTGATCTGCACGGCTTCCTGCAGCGGCTTGGTCCACTTGACCGCCGTATCTGTGGCTATCTTGACCCAGTGGTATACCTCGCCGTAGTTGTGCTGGTGCCACGCAACCAACGCCGAGTCACCCACTACCTCGACGTCGATGACCGGAGCCGGGTCGTGAGTCTGCGGCCCGCGCCACCAGATACCCATGGTGGTGTCGTCGGCAGCCAGGCTGTTCTCGGATGAATCGCCCGCAGTACCGGAGTTGAAATGGGTCGTGTCCGACTCAACCAGAGCCCGCACCGCGGCCTTGTCCTTGTCCACGTCCTGCTGCTTCTTGCAGGAGACAAGATAGGTGACCGCGACCGCGAACATGACTGTCAATACCAGCGCTCTGCGCATCACTTGCTCCTTTCGTATCTCGAACCGGGAGCTATTATCACGGCGTGCATCGGACGTGTCAATAGCCCTGAAAGCCCGGATTCAAACTGCCAGCTCGAAGTTCGCCCAGACCGGAGCATGGTCGGAGCGCGGGTAGCCTTCGGGATGGTCGCTGTGCCTCCTGCGCTCGGCTTCCAGCAACTGGCTCTCGACCCCGGCGGCAACCTGGCCGAGCGAGAGCCGCTGGCTCACCAGGATGTGGTCAAACAGGTGCCTCTGTCCGCGTCCAACGTACGAGAAAGCGCGGTCCAGGGGGACGCGCCACAGCGCCTGGAACAGCCGGCGCTCCTCGCTCTGCCCTAGCTCACTCCCCTCTTCATCCTCCAGCCCCATCACCAGGCTGAGCGCGACAGAACCGGGCGCGTCGTTGAAATCGCCCAGGACAGCGTAGTGGTCTGCGGTCTTGCGGTCCATCGCTTCATCAAGCAGGCTCCGCAAGCCTGCGGCCTCGGCAATCCGGATCAGGTTCGAGAGTGCGCGACCCAGCAACCGGCGCCGGCGCGGTGACTCGGTCTCGGGGATCTCCTCTGCCGCCGCACGTCTTGACTTGAGGTGGACTGCCACGGCCAGCAGCGTCTCGCCGTTCGGCAGCTCAAGGCGGGTCCAGGGCATCGGCCGCCGGAACGCAAGCTGCACCGCGCCGCCCTCAGGGCCGGGCAATGCCGAGGGGAACTCGTGCCACTGTCCCTGCTCAAGCATCGGGAACCTGGAGAGAATGCCGGTCTGGATCCTGCGGTTGGCCGGCGGCGCATCCCCCAGAAAACGATAGGCGTATGTTCCGAGCCGGTCGCCCAGTTCGTCGAAGCTCTCCGGCTCGCGCACCTCATCAATCACTGCCACGTCCGGGTCGAGTCGCCTCAGCACGTCGACCAGGTAGTCGAGCTTCGCCCGGTAGGTCCGGTCATCGGCGTTGTCGGCGCGACCCAGGTTGTGGACATTGAAGGTCAGTAGCCTGAACCGGACGCGGGGCTTCACGGGCTCGGCCCTCAACTGTGGAGCCTGCAGCATGGCTCAGTTCTAGCAACTGGTGGCTGCAATGTCAAGGTCGAACTGCCTGAAGTACCAGAGGAGAATGCCGCCGGACTAGTGCTGCGGTCTCGAGATTGAGTGCTTGCGCATCAGTCGGTAGAACTGGGCGCGGCTGTAGCCCGCGAGCCTCGCTGCGGCCTCGACGTTCCACCCGGCCCTTTCCAGGCAGCCCACCAGTGCACCCCGCTCAACGTCAGCTGCGGCTCTCTCCTGAACCTCGCGCCGGACTTCCCTGAGGTCGGCCGACTCCTTGCGCGCCCCCGGCGGCTGCAGGCCCGGAGGGAGATCGCAGACCCGGATAGTATCGCCGTGCGTCAGCAGCACCGAGCGTTCGACCACGTGCTGCAGCTCGCGCACATTGCCGACCCAATGGTGAGTCGCAAGTCGCGACATCGCCTCCGGGCTGACGTCCGTCACGTTCCGCCCGAATTCCTGGTTGCTGCTGCGGATGAAGTACCGAGCCAGGTCCGGTATGTCCTCGGGCCGCTCGTCCAACGACGGGAGATGCAGCTCCACCGTGTTGAGCCGGTAGTACAGGTCCTCCCGGAACTTCCTCTGGGCCATCAACTCGGCCACCGGCTGGTTGGTTGCGGCCAGGACCCGCACGTCGACCCTTATGGAAACGTGTCCTCCTACCCGCTCGAACGTCTTCTCCTGCAGCACACGGAGGAGCTTGGACTGCAGCGAGGGACTCATGTCACCGATCTCATCCAGGAAGATGGTCCCGCGGTTGGCAAGCTCGAACTTGCCCTTGTGGGCGGCCACACCGGTGGCGGTGCCCTTCTCGATACCGAAGAACTCGGCTTCGAGCAGGTTGTCCGGTACTGCCGCGCAGTTCACGGCCACGAACGGCTCAGCTGAGCGCGCGCCCGAATCATGGATGGCCCGGGCAATCAGCTCTTTGCCGGTACCGCTC
Organism: Caldifarciminota bacterium; assembly: GCA_016935295.1. GTDB lineage: Bacteria > Hydrothermota > Tepidihabitantia > Tepidihabitantales > Tepidihabitantaceae > UBA2258. The sequence continues at coordinate 6,245 of JAFGRF010000099.1, forward strand.
TCGCCGCGGATGAGGACGGGAACACTCTCGTCGGCAACGGCACAGACCATGTTCAGTACGTCGAGCATCCGCTGGTTCCGGCCAACTACACCCTTGTACCGCAGCCGGGCAAGGCTCGGCCTCGCCTCGGCCTCAGCCGCCGCCAGTTCGCCCAGACGCTGTATCTGAGCCGCAAGCAGATTGGCGACGGTATCGAGCACGAGGTGATTGTGCTCGCCTTCCGCCGGCGCCGCGCGCTGGAGAAGAATGCGTCCCAGCGGTCTCCCGGCGTATCGCACCGGCCAGCTCAGCACCGTCTTGCTGTCTACGAACTCATGACCGTGGTCCAGCGCGACGGCCTGTTTCACGTCTGCGTCACCGAGCGTCAGCACCGGCTGGCCCCGCACGACGACCACCGCGCGGTCGAATCCGAGCGCTTCCAGAAGCAGCCCCACCGCCCGTTCCAGCAGCACTTGGGGCTCGACCCCGAGTGACACCAGCCCGGACACTCCCTGCAACAAGGCCATGTCGCGGTTGCCCCCCATCTCGTCTTGGAAGAGAAGGCGATTCGCCTCCTGCCCTTCCGTAATGATACCCAGCCTCCGGAAGGACCGGACGGCGAAATCCAGGTGGTACATCGCTGCATCCCGGTCGCCCTGTTCCAACAGGTATCGACCATAGTGAAATCGCACCCGGGCCATGTCCGAGCTGTCCTCAAGGTCGCGGAGCAGGGCCATGGCTCGTTCGAAGCACTCGCGGACTTGTGTGCCGTCACCAGAGACGGCATGCTGGAGAGCCATCACCCTCAGCGCCTGGGACTCCTCACGCAGGAGTCCGAGCTCGCGGGCGATAGCAGCCGACCGCTCTGCCCGTTCTCTGCAGCTGCCGGGTTGCCCCTGTTCCAGATCCAGCTCAGCCAGACGCCCCAGCACGACGGCCATGATGCGTCGGTCGCCGGACGTCTCCGCCAGCGTCAAGGCCTCGTCATAGACCTGCCTGGCTCGGGCGAAATCGCCCAGCCGGAAGTGGGCCAGGCCGAGATTGGCCATGCTCTCGTTCAGCATGGTGACGGTGGCCTCGCCCCGGTCAACCGCCTTCTGCACCATCTGGAAGGCATCGACGGCTCTGGCCGCCTTGTCGCGTTCAAGGAAGAGTTCGCCCAGTGAGTCCAGTGCCGCGGCACGCAGGCCGGGCAACCGATGCCGCTCGGCCAGTGCGATGGCGCGGTAGTAGTACTCGAACGCATCCTCCCATCGCCCCATCTGCGCCAGAGTACATCCGATGTTGTGTTGGTGCGTCCCCGCGTGGACGACATCGCCGAGCTCCTCGTCCAGCTTCAGGCACTCCTGGTAGCGAGGTAGCGCCTGAGCCGCCATCCCCCGCAGGAGGGCCAGACTTCCTAGCTGATTGAGGGCTGCCCCCACTGCTACACTCTTTCCGGCCTTGCGGAAAGCCTCGAGGCATCCCTCAAAGTCCTCCTGGGCACGGTCATAGTCGCCCTGCTCCTGGAGGATACGCCCGAGCAGGAACAGATGCTGCCCCTGGTGCATCAGGTCGCCCGACGCATCGGCGGCCTGCCGCACCAAGTCGGCGAATTCGAGGCTGCGGTTCATATCCATCGTTCTCCGAAAGAACTCGCTGGCGAATACGCCGGCCCTTGCCAGGTCCTCGGGGCTGCCTACCTTCCGTGCGAGTTCAACGGCCTGCAGCAGGTACGCCTCAGCCTCCGGCGGCGACACGTCTCTGGTCTGCAGGCCGAACTCCAGCAGCGCGGCCAGCCGCTCGGCGTCGGTGGTCGCGACAGCCAGTCGCCGCCGCAGGTCCTGCAGAGAAACGGTGATATCCGCTGCCATCTCCCTGCTGGAAGCATAGACCGAGGCCGGCCGGTGTCAAGTCAAAGCCGGGTCTTCCCCGGCGCGTCATCGCTTGACAAACCACGGTCGGCAAGGTATGCAAACGGCAGGCGAGATTCCGTTACCGCCGGCGGCAACGCGTCGTCTCCGAAGCCCTGCCCGACCGACGGCGCAGTGTGCGACCGGAGCTCAGTGGACTGCACCCGGTGCGGCTGGCATCAGACGTGGCCGGCTGACCGGATTCCCTGAAGCCGCGAGGGGGATGCCTATGGCATCCCCCTCGCCCTTTGCTGCGAACGGCTACATCAGCAGCCCGCCGTCGACCCTTACCACCTGGCCGGTGATGTAGCTCGCCAGTTCCGACGCGAGAAACAGACAGAGGTTCGCCACGTCCTCAGGCGTCCCGACCCGCTTCAGCGGTATGCCGGCGATGTAGGCGTCGCGGGCCGCCGGGTCCAGCTTCTCGGTCATCGCGGTCGCGATATAGCCCGGGGCAATCGCGTTGACCGTTATGTTCCGTGACGCCAGTTCCTTGGCTGTGGACTTGGTGAAACCCACAATCCCGGCCTTGGCCGCCGCGTAGTTGGCCTGGCCGGCATTCCCCATCTGGCCGATAATGGAAGCAATGTTGATGATCCTGCCCCAGCGGCCCTTCATCATCCCGCGGAAGCAGGCCTTGGTGAAGTTGAACGTGCCCTTCAGGTTCACCGCGAGCACCCGGTCAAACTCGTCCTCGCTCATACGTAAGAGCAGATTGTCGCGCGTGATGCCGGCGTTGTTCACAAGGATGTCGATGCCGCCGAGGTCGGTCGCAACCTGCTCGCAGAGCCTCTGGACTGCCGCGAAGTCTGACACGTCGATGGCGTAGGCCCGCGCCTGCGCTCCTGCGCCGGCAACCTCGGCCGCGACCTTGTCCGCCGCCTCCTTCACCACATCACAGACCGCCACGGTTGCGCCGGCCCGGCTGAACTCGAGCGCGATCTCCCGGCCGATACCGGAACCGGCCCCGGTCACAACCGCCTTCCTGCCCGTCAAAGTCAGTTCCACGCTATTCTCTCCTTGGTCAGCGGCCTGTTACGAAGCCTCTCCGGTCACCATCGAGCAGTTGCCCTCGAACCGGCAGTCCGGCTGGATGACCAGCCCCTTGCTGTGGATGTTGCCGTACACCTGGGCTCCGGTCTGAAGCTCCACAACTCCTTCTGCGTATACATCGCCTTCAATCCGACCGGCAATGACCGCGGTTCGGCAATGAAGCTCGCCCTTGAGCAGCGCCTTCGGCCCGGTCACGATTGTCTCACTCACCTCCATCCTGCCCTCAACCTCCCCGTCCAGCCGCACGCCGCCGGTGACGTGCAAGTCTCCCCTGACGCTTGTCTGCGGCCCGATGACCGTATCCAGCCTGCCGTCGCTCTCGTTCTTTGCCATTGGCGCTCCAATCTGCGCTCAGGATTCCGCCGTCCGCGATCCGGAATCCTCGCTCTACGATCTCCAATCTGGAATCTAAGATGCTCGTGCCAGTATATTTGGCGACCGGGCAAAGTCAAACCGCAGGTGCGGCCGCGAACCGGACATCGAACCACCAAGGCACGCGGCCGAGAATCCCGAAGCTCGAAGTCCGAATTCCGAAGCAAGCCCTAATGAACGGATAGCACGGACCAAAGGCCGGCGGTCGCGGACGTCAAGCTCGAAGTCGGTGCCGTCCGACCGAGACCGGTGAGGTCGATGCCGATAGAAGCCCGAACCGGCCATACGCGGTCCGGCATTTGGGCTTCGCCATTGAATCGTCATTCGTGTTTCGGACTTCGGGTTTGGGCTGGTGACAGCCAGCTCTAGAGCCCGACGCTGTCGGGACTATGCCGGACGGCGGCCGTGATTGTTGTTGCCGTCGAGCCGGGCGATAACCATGCCGTTGCCCCGCGGAGCAGTCGGCCCGATGACGACGTGCGCGAGGAAATGCGACGCCACTTCCCTGACCCTGGACTCATCCGAGCCCTGCACCTCGGCGATGACCTCGTCCCTGGCCACCCTTTCCCCCACCTTCTTCCGGAACAGCAGACCGGCGCTGTGGTCCACGCGGGCACCGAGACTCTCCCGACCGATGCCGAGCCGGACCCCGAGCAACCCGACCCGCAGGGCGTCGATGCTCCGCACGAAACCGTTGGTCGCACTCCTCACCTCGATCCGGTGGGACGGTTGGGGCAGCCGGCCGTGGTCGTCCACGACCCGGTCATCCCCGCCCTGGGCTCTCACCATCTGCCGGAACTTCTCAAGACCCAGACCGCGGGACAGAGCCTTCATCAAGAGCCGGCGGGCATGCGCCGGGTCCTTCGCGATGCCGGCCATGACAAGCATCTCATCACCCAGGGCCAGCGTGACCGCGGCCAGGTCAGACCGCCACCGCCCCTTCAAAGCCTCAAGCGCCTCGGCCACCTCGAGCGAGTTCCCCACCGCCGCGCCCAGCGGCTCGGACATGTCGGTGACCAGGGCTACGACCCGCTTGCCCAGTTGCGCGCCGATGGCAATCATGGCTCGAGCCAGCTTCCGGGCATCAGCGGTCCGGCTCATGAACGCGCCACTTCCGGTCTTCACATCCAGCACCAGCCCGTCTACGCCCTCGGCCAGCTTCTTCGACATGATGCTCGCGGCGATCA